>DNCM01000037.1 GCA_003498085.1 bacterium | reverse complement strand
ATGTGGTTTTTATGTCTCATAAAAAGGATTTATTTAAGGTTATTTTTGGAAAGGTTTGGTTTAGGTTAAAAAGACTTAAGGAAAAAGAGGCCTCTGTTGAAACCCCAACCTGTGTAATGGGCTTAAGGGGGACAATATTTTCTGTTTTTGTCTTTAGAAATGAGACAATAATTGATTTATTTAAAGGAAAATTGGAGGTATTGGCAGAGGAAAGAAAATATATTTTAAAAGATGGTGAGAGATTAAGACATAGCCCAGACAAGCCAAAGAGAGAAAGGATTGAGAGAAAGAAGCTTGAGGCTTGGGAAATAAAGGAATTTGAGGATATTTTTAAACTGCCCGAAGAGGCAGTAATAATGCCCGCACCAACACAATTGGTAGCCCTCCCATTAGAGGTTAAAAAACCAGGCTTGTTTGAGAAATTAAAAGAGGGGATGAGGCCAGGGGAGGACGTTGGACTAAAAGCCGAGATAAGAGATATAAGGAATGAGATCAGGGAAGAAAGGCAGGTCATAAATATTGTAAAGGCAAGAGATTTTTCGGCAGGCCGCTCAATGAAGGATGTTTGGGGCAATTTATTAAGGGTTGAACAGCACTTATATAGGCCAGATAATTCAAGTATAAGGTTTATAAATATAAACAGGAGGGAGACAACAGAAGAAGATACAAGCCAGTTTAGTTATGCAATGATTGATGCAAAATTTAACAAAGAACTTCCAGATGATATAAGTAAATGGCCGGAGTGGATTGCCCAGGAAATAGATGAGGGTGTTAAATCAGAGCTACATCCAGAAAGGTTTGAAATTATCCTTTCAAATGGAAGGCCGGGTGATGATTGCGATAAAATAAAATGGGAAAGTATATGGAAGGAGACAAAGCTTTCAGAGCCAACATTTTGGATAGACAAGGGAGGCGATAATAACAAACTTTATGAGCAATTCAGCAATGATTGGAAAAGCACTTATTCTTGTGAAGACAGGAATAAATTTTATAGATATGAAAATTTTAATATATATAAAAATAAGACCGACCTTAATCCTGCAGGAAGCCTTAGACTTTCATCCTGGATAATAAACAATGATGGGGAAATAATGAGGGATGATGATTTTAAGAAGATGGACTTTTTTGATGCCCTAAATAAGACAGGCTGTGAAATAAGGATTGAACCGATCGGAGAGAAACAATTGATTAGCAAACCAATAGATATAGTCTTTACAGCAGATATTGTTGCTTCTGTAATTAAGGGGCTTTTTGGCAAGGTAATTGGAAAGATAATTGAATGAAAAAATTTTTATTTCTTTTTCTTATTCCATCTTTAGTTTTTGCGGGTTTTAAGGAATGGGGGGCAGAGAAGGCAATAGATCTTGCAACAAGATTTGATGAAGTGCTCTTTGACCTTGAGATAGACTCATCAGACCTCTCTGGATTGCCAAAAGACAAAAGATTTAAACTTTCTTTTAACCTTTTGCCATTTACCATCCCACCAATTTTTCCAAATATAAGCATTAAGGGAAGGGTCTTTAAGGAGAAAAAAAGGATGCCTCAGGTTGCATTTAGCCTAAATTATGGAGAGATATTGGGTTTAAGGCTTGCAGAAAAAATAGATGATGTAGAAAGGGCAAGGTGTTATACCTATGGGGCAGGGCTTATCCTTAAAAAAACACTAAAAAGTGACATTTCATTATTTTCTGGGGTAAAAAAGATAGGTGGTAAATCTGAGGTTTTTCTTAAAGAAAAAGGAACAGGGACAGGCTGGTTCTCCTTAGAAGACATTCCAATAAATGTTCGGCTAAATGAGTATGCATTTTTTACAGGGCTTTATATCTTAAGGGGAAAAAATGGCTTTTGGTCAGTTACATCTGGTATTATTCCAGGAAAGAAAAAACTCTTTTCAAAAATAGAGCTTGGCTTTAGAAAACATTGGGTTTTTGGATTGGGTATTTACCCCGAAGGCACATTTGTTTTTCATCCAACATTAGGGCTGAGATGGTAAAGAAAGTTTTTATATTACCTATTATTTTTTACTCTGTATCCTTTGCTATCGAGATTGAACCTTACTACAATTGGGCACTTTCTCAAGGATATTCTTGGGGAAAGGATATAGAGCCTTCTTTTGGAAATAATATACTAAATGATATTGGCTGTCAGGTAAAACTAGGAGATAAGGATAGTCTTCTTCTTCTCTATGAGGCATCATATGAGGGTCCAGGGATAAAGGAGAAGAAAAAATTTACAGATAGGAGCCAGGAGCACCTCTTTCTTGTTTCATGGACAAAGAGGCTTAATATAATGACATTAAAAACAAGGCTTGACTACCTAAAGAGCTTCACGAGGTCTGGTGTTTCAGAGAGCTGGGAAACAGGCGATTATAATTTTAATAGGCTTGGCTTTGGCTGTGATGTTCTTACCTTGCTTTACAAAACAGGAATTAAGGGAGGGTTTAGGTTTGCAGATGTTAAATATCCAAATTACACCTATCTCCTTGGTGAGATAGACCCAAACTATGACCTTCCAAGGTATGACAATAGGAGGTATAGGCTTTCTCTTTCAGTAAAGCCTGGTTTCCATCCAATGGTTAAACCTGATATAACAAGCAATTTGCATTTTATAAGATACAAGAATGAGTTTATAAAGGATATAAATTCTGGGAGTGATACAGGGGAGAGGGAAAAAGACAGTATTTATGAATTTGGCTTAAGCATTCCCTGTCAATTGAAGGAAAATGTCGCAATTGGCATGGATTCCCTATTTTCATTTCTAAGGTCAAACTATAATGAGGTAAAATTTAGCTCTCTTGGAACTGTTGCATCAGCTTGTAAATCCTTCTATGATTATAACTTATATGAATTTTCTCCATACATAAGCACAAAATTGAAGAATATGGTTTTTTCCCTCTCGTATTCCCACAAGATAAAGAATTTTACAGACCAGCCCCCTGAGGATAGCAGTAGAAACTGGCTTTCTTCAAAAAGAAGGGATAAAAATACGACAATTCTTCTTTCTCTTAAAAAGCCTATCAACAAAGCACTTTCTTTAACCCTCTCCTATGGAATGATAAAACTATCCTCAAATAGCCAAAGGACCGGGCTTAATGTATCTTATAACCAATTGGGTATAACTACATCATTTGAATATTAAACTTGCCTAAAGCTTGTTAATGTGATTATATTATATTGATATATTTATGGACGGATTATTGTTGATAGACAAACCTTCCGGGATTACATCGTCCGGGGTTGTTCTCCGTGTAAAGAGGCTTTTAAAAGAGAAAGTAGGTCATGGAGGGACCCTTGACCCAAATGCAACAGGTCTCCTCTGTCTTTTCATAGGAAAAGCAACGAAGATAGCATCATACTTTTATGAAGTAGATAAAGAATACATTGCAAAAGCAAGGTTTGGCATAGAGACGGATACACAGGATATCTGGGGTAAAATAGAGAAAAAAGGAGATGCTTTGTTTCTTACAAAGGATGGTATAGAAAAAGAGATCCAAAATTTTATTGGAGAAATAGAGCAGACTCCACCAATGGTTTCTGCAGTCCATCATCAAGGAAAAAGGCTTTATGATCTTGCAAGGAAAGGTATTGTTGTTGAGCGAAGGAAAAGGAAGATAAAAATCTATGAGATGGATCTCATCTCTTTTGAGGAAGGAGAAAATCCCGAAGCAGAGTTTAGGATTCGGTGTTCTGGTGGAACATACATTAGAACACTTTTTTCTGATATGGGAGAGGTTTTGGGTGTTGGTGGTGTAATGAGCAGTTTGAGGAGGGTTAAGATTGGGAAGTTCTTACTTAAAGATGCAAAGACATTAGATGAGCTTAAAAGTAAAGAAAAAAAGGAGATAGAGAGCTTTATTATCCCAATACAAGATGCCCTTTATTTTATGGAATCTGCAGTTATTGGAGATCCAATAAAGGTTTTTTATAGACAGTCATTTAGGTTTGAGGGAAAAGATGGATTTGTCAAAATGGAAACAAAGGATGGGATTTTCCTCGGTATAGGAAAGATAGAAAGATGTTTCCTAAGCCCTATAAAAATTATTGCAATCCAGGATGATCTTTTATAAGGGAGATATTCCAAGTCTTTCACATCCAACCTGTGTTACGGCGGGTATATTTGATGGAATCCATGTTGGTCATCAATATTTGATAAAGGAGCTCGTTCGTTCTGCTAATAAGAAAGGTTGTGATTCTCTTATTCTAACATTCTATCCCCATCCAGGCTCTATCGCTCTAAATGAGACTACTCAATATATAATCTCTGAAAGGGAACAAGAAAGAATATTTGAGGAATTAGGTGTAAAGATTCTTGTGAGGGCAGATTTTTATAAATTGTACAGAATGTCTTCTGGTGAATACATTGAGTTCTTAGTCGATAGGCTTAAGATGCAGGAGATTTTTGTGGGACATGACCACTCATTTGGGAGGAATAGGGAAGGAAATGCCGAGGTTTTGAAAAAACTGTCAAAAGAAAAAAGTTTTTCTTGCCTTTTTATCCCCGATGTTTCTTTTGGTGGCAAAAAGATAAGTTCGTCAAGGATAAAGGAGTCATTATCCCAAGGAGAAGTAGAGACAGCGAGTTATTTTTTAGGAAGACCATACAGCGTATCTGGAATTGTCACAAGATCAGTAGGCCGTGGAGAAAAACTTGGTTTTCCAACTGCAAATGTTTTATGGGATAAAGATTTGTTCTGTCCGAAGAATGGCGTATATTTTGTCTCTTTAAAGATAGATAGAGGTATTTTTTATGGAATGGCAAACATTGGAAAGAGGCCAACATTTGATGGGAATGATACCTTTCTTGAGGTTCATATCTTTGATTTTGATGGGTATCTTTATAACAAAGAAATTACGGTATTTTTCCATTTCTGGATAAGGAATGAGATGAAATTTAATAGTAACGATGAGCTTATCCTCCAACTTAAGAAGGATAAAGAAAAATGCAAAACACTTTTTACATTACTTAAACAAGCTGGATAAATTGCATACTAAAACATTAACTATCTTTTTCTTTTCTCTCCCCTTTTTGCTTCTATATTCTTTTTAAGGTCAGAAAGGATCTCCCCACTTTCTTTTAAAAACAAAGCAAGCTTTTTTTCAAATCCACCGTCATATTTTGTTTGCCGCGTATTTACAGGATCTTCATTGTCTACATCTTTTATTGAGAGATTTAGGTCTCCATTTTTATTTTTTGATATAACTCTCGCCTTAACAGTATCATTAACATTAAGATACTCTGATACATCTTTTACAAATGAATTGCTAATCTGAGAGATATGAATGAGCCCCTTTTTTCCACAAGAAAGCCAGATAAATGCCCCGAATTCTGTAAGCCTGATAACCTTGCCTTCTACAACTTTGCCAATCAGCTCATCCATTTTCTTCCATCATTACATCCTTTCTTAATTCCGATTTTCCAGGAACATCCACATCCGCATCTATCTTTATCCCTCCTGCAAGGGTAGAATATTCACCAATGATGGAAGATGGCCCTATTATATTATTGTCTGTGAGGGTTACACCTTGTAATATCCTTGCTCCTCCTCCAATAACTGCATTTTTTATTTCTGAACCCTTTCCAATAAAAACCCCTGGAAGAACAATGCTCTTTTCAATATAGACATTTTCCTCAATTCTACAGGAATCGGCAATAGAAAGTGGGCCTTTTAGTCTCGCGTATCTTTCTATTATAACATTATTTCCAATGGCAACAGGAGGAATAAGTTCTGCATCTTCATCTATATAAGTGTTTATTCCGACATTTATTCCTGGTCTTGTTTCCTTTCCCGGAATAGGAAGATTTACCTTTTTCATAAGGATATCCATATGAACCTGGCGAAAAACATCAATTGTTCCTATATCATTCCAATACATCTCTGAGTAGTATCCATAAAAAGGAATATTTTCTTTAAGTAGTCTTGGGAAGAGCTCCTTTCCAAAGTCATATTCACCATCTGGAATAAGGTCAAATATTTTTCTTTCGAAGGCATATATCCCAGTATTTACAAGATTGCTTTGCGCCTCTCCTGGTTTTGGTTTTTCTTGAAAGCGTTTTATCCTCCAATTATCGTCAACAACAACGACACCGTATTGGGATGTGTCATAAATATAAGAGAGGTTTATTGTTGCAAGGCCTCTTCTTTCATGATGTACCTCAACAAATTCGGTAATATTAAGATTAAAAACACCATCTCCACTTAAAATAATAGTTGTCTCTGGGTCAAAGAACCACGAAGCTTTCTTTACACCACCAGCTGTTCCCAAAAGTGTTTCTTCTTCAGAATAGGCAATATTTATTCCAAATTTACTCCCAGTTCCTAAATATTCCTCTGTCTGTAAGCCACTTTCGCTTTGGTGGATATTTATGATAACATCATTTATATGATGATTTTTTAAATTTTCAATAGCCCTTTCGATAACAGGCTTATTGACTACCGGAAGCATACATTTCGGTGTCTTTTTTGTAATAGGATATAATCTTGTTCCTAAACCTGCAGCCAGGATCATTGCCCTCATTTTTTCTTTGGTAAAAACAAACTTCCCTCCCGTTTTCCTTCCATAATCCTAGGGAGGACATTATTTTTCTTTCCATTTACGATGATTGCTGGAATTCCATGTTCCATTGCAATTTTACAGGCAGAAAGTTTTGTTTTCATTCCACCTATCGTTGCCTTTGTTTTTTGTTTTTTGACATATTTTTCAATTTCACTTGTTACTTCTCTTATAACCGGTATTACACTTTCAAGCTCATTATTTTTATTAAGTTTATAAACTCCATCCTTGTCTGTCAAGAGAATTAAGCAGTTTGCATTAAGAAGAATAGCAACATAACTAGATAATATATCGTTATCGCCAACCCTAAGCTCCTCTGTCCCTACACTGTCATTCTCGTTGACGATAGGGATCACGGAAAGCTTAAAAAGAAGTTGGAATGTATGAAGGATATTGAGATGTGACTGCTTATCATGAATTTCTCTATGAGTAAGAAGGATTTGTGAAACTTTAATATTGTGCTTTGAGAATAGATTCCTGTAAATATCTATCAATAAAGGCTGGCCAATTGAAGATACTGCCTGCCTTTCATAAATAGAACTTGGATAGGTATTAAGGGAAAGAACATCCATTCCACAACCAATAGCACCAGATGAGACAACAACAATTTCAACCCCATTTTTCCTTATCTCTGCAATGTCATCTACAATGGCTGAAAGAAAGATTGTATTGAACCTGCCGGTATCATCGGTAAGTACTGATGTTCCAATCTTTATAACGATTTTTTTGTATTTCATTCAATACACTATCTTGTTCAATGGATATTCCACAATTCCCTCTACTCCATTTCTTTTAAGTTCTGGAATTATCTTTCTTACAATCTCTTCATCAACGACTGTTTCAAGAGCTAACCAATCCTCATCCGTTAAATAGGAAATAGTTGGCTTTCTTAAAGCAGGAACGATTTTTATAATCTTATCGAGGTTTTCTTTTCTAAGATTCATCTTTAAGCCAACTTTTTTATAAGACTCTAATGCCCCTTTTAAAAGAATAGCGATCTTTTCTATTTCCCCCTTTTTCCATTCATTATTCATTGCATCTTTATTTGCAATCAGGACAGTCATTGATACAAGGACAGTATCGATGATCTTTAGCTTATGTGCAAAAAGGGTTGTTCCTGTTTCCACCAGTTCAACGATGGCATCACAAAGAAGGGGTGGTTTTGCCTCTGTTGCTCCCCAAGAGAATTCAACATTAGCAGAAATACCTTTATTTTTCAGATAATCCTTTGTAACCTGAACCAATTCTGTTGCAATAGTCTTGTTGTTTAGGCCTTTTGGTTCTTTTATTGGAGAGTCTTCTGGGACAGCGAGAACCCATCTAGCAGGAAGATTTGTATCTTTGGAATATGAAAGCCCACAAACCTCAAAAACATCCACTTTATTTTCGATAACCCAATCCTTTCCACAAATTCCAGTATCAAGTATTCCATCACAGACATACCTCGGTATTTCTTGAGGTCTTACTAACATTACATCTATTTCAGGGTCGTCAATCTTTGGAAAGTATGAGCGAGAAGACCTTATTATCTTATACCCAGCTTTTCCAAAAAGCTCAATCGTCTTTTCTTCCAAGCTTCCTTTTGGTATTCCAAGCTTAAGTTTTTTCTCTTCAATCATTTTTTCAACATAAGTTTTATCTCTTCTACAAGATTTCCCATAGGAACCTTTTTTTGACCTATTCTTTCTTTTAGGTATGCTTCCCTTTCACCAATTTCTATCTTCTGTTTTTTTATCACCCTAAGGTCTTTTATCGAAGCCTCGTTTCTTGTAAACTCGTCTTCTCCAACAATGACAGCAACAGGGATATCCTGTTTATCTGCATACTTAAGCTGTTCCTTTATACTTGTTTTTTCTCCTACATAAAGCTCTGTTTTTATACCAGCATCCCTTATCTTTTTAGCAATCTTCTGGTATTCTCCCAGTTTGTCCTTTACCATAATAGTTATGATAACATCGGCGGTTGAAGGTTTGGTTTTTACTAATTTTAGCTTTTTTAGTGCCTCCAAAAGACGGTCAATGCCAACTGAGGCGCCTGTTGCCGGTGTATTTTCTCCTGTGAAATATCCGATAAGTTCATCAAATCTTCCTCCACCCACTACACTGCCATATTCTTTTGCATCGGTCAAAACTACTTCAAACACAGGGCCTGTATAATAGTCAAGCCCCCTTGCAATACTAAAATCGATAATTATCTTGCCATCCGGAATGGACAGACAATCAAGATGATCGTGAATTTCTTTTATCTCATCAATCCCTTCTTCAGCACCTTTTACACTTTTAAAAAGCTCCTTTAGTGAATCTATGGCCTCACTGCAAGTATTCTTCGGCAAAGAAAGGAATTCTTCAATTTTTTTAATCTGGACTTCATTAAGTCCGAGCCCCTTAATTTTATCTCCAGATATATCTACCCTTCCCGGGCCCAATTCTTGCTTAACGACTTCAATTCCCTGTTTTTCTAACTTATCTATAACCCTAAAGACAGAGCGTGCCATATTTGGTTCAATCCCTGCAAAGACGATAAGGCTATTTAGAATTTTTCTGTTGTTAAGTCTTATTATAAATGAAGGGCCAAGCCTTTCAAGACAATCATAAATTGCAAGAATAATCTCACTATCAGCAGATATTGAGCTTGTTCCTACCGCGTCGATATCGAATTGGATAAATTCTCGAAACCTCCCAGGATTAGGCTTATCATATCTCCAGACAGTACTAACCTGGTATCTTTTGAATGGTTTTGGAAGATTCTTGTACTGGGCTATGACTCGGGACAAAGGAACAGTTAGGTCGTATCTTAAACCAACCATATTTCCATCTGGTTCTTCAAAAAAATAAACCTCTTTTGAAGTTTCTTCTCCATATGCCAAAAGAATGTTTTTGTATTCAATGGCAGGAGTAGAAGTAGGAATAAAGCCATATGATTCACAAACATCTTTAATAACCGAGATAATTTTTTCCAAAGCAATCATATCTGTTGGAAGTAAGTCTCTAAACCCTCTTAAAATTTTTGGTTCAACTATTCCCAAAGACTTATCTTTATATACCGGCGACGGGACTTGAACTTCGGATTTTCTAAGGCTCAAAGCTCGCGTGCTTGCCTTCGCTACGCTTCGGCATTGCTCCCACTTGGTCGCAAACGCACTCCTTTTCGCCTAACAAAATCT
>DNCM01000198.1 GCA_003498085.1 bacterium | reverse complement strand
ACTGTTTCCCCTTGGGTTACTATATCAATATCAATACATCGAGCGACCCAATGCTCTTCGCCCTTTTCAATATAAGTTTTAATTGTATTATGCATCAATCGTTCACCTCCAAACTTTTCTTTGTTATACAAACCGCCTCATTATAAGTCTTAAGTAGAAACTGAGACTGTGCCACCTATTAGGCAGAGATTTATTCCTGTCTGAATAGTAGTGTATGTGCCAAGCAGGGTTCCTGATGTGCCATACACAACAACCTCATTTGCGGATACCCAAAATGGCACCATCCCCCAAAACCAACAGCCCCAAAACCTTCTTCATCAAACCACCATTTAAAACCTAAACTAAAGGTTATATTTTTAAGTCTTTTGCATACAAGACTGTTATCCCAACCAGTTGTTCATCATCATAATGATAAATAAAATTTCCTTCCATAACACTATCATTGGCAGATTGAGGCTTTCTGAAGCTGATATATAAGGTATCTGTTTCATCATCATAATCAACCCAATAGTGTTTCTGCCCAAGTTTAAGAAGGTGGGGAATTACTGAAAAATTAACCCCTTCTATTTTTGCCATAGCACACTCCCTTTTTTGATGGTTTCTGGTTTGGATGTGAAAAAAGCGGTTATAATGAAACCATCTTTATTTTCTTTGTAGACCACTACACAGTATTTTTCTCCTAAGTTTGTTTTTGAATAATATCTCAAAGCAATCAATTCATCTTTCAGGCCTTTCACAATATAATCGGGAGAATTTACTGTCTCCAAAATAATAGTAATATTTCCTGCCATATAATCATGTGATTCAGTAATATGAAACCATTGTTTTAAAGTAAGTCTAATAACTTTACTAGATATTGACCTGGTAGTTTCTATTATATCATCTGCAAATTTCATTTTTCACCTTCTCATTATCTTACTTTCAAGTAAAACCTCAATCGTCTTCATCGCAATTTTTATTATAAATCTAAACTACAACCAAAACAATCCTTTATTTTTATAAACCGCCTCATTATAAGTCTTAAGTAGAAACTGAGACTGTGCCACCTTCTGGGCAAGCATTTACCTCAGCTTGGATGGTATATAAGTTTCCACTATTACACCTTCTGGGTTATAGACGACAACCTCATTCGCCATTCCCAAAGTTGGCATCAATACTAAAACCCCTAAAGTCAAAATTCCCAAAACTTTTTTCGTCATTTACTTCCATCTAACATTTTTGAAACCAAACTTTTATTAGCGTATTTTATTCATAAAAAACCGCACCTTTACTTGCTGAGGTTACCCTTTGACAATATCTAAAAACATATCCCTTTTTTATTTTTGGTTCGGGTGGAACCCAGGAAGAAAGCCTTTCTTTTATCTCACTATCAGTTAGTTCTACATCAAGCCTTCTGTTTGGTATGTCTATCTTTATCATATCCCCATCCCTAAGGATTGCAATCGGACCACCTTCTTGTGCTTCTGGAGAGATATGACCAATCGCAGAACCCTTTGAGCCACCAGAGAACCTTCCATCTGTAATTAAGGAAACATACTTATCTAGCCCCATCCCAGCAAGGCTAGATGTTGGCCCTAGCATTTCTCTCATTCCAGGTCCACCTTTTGGTCCTTCATACCTTACAACGACGACATCGCCTTTTTTTATCTTTTCATTCAATATCGCTTCCTGCGCATCCTCTTCAGAGTCAAATACCCTTGCAGGGCCAGAATGAACAAGCATCTCAGGAACAACCGCAGATTGTTTTACGACAGAACCATCTGGTGCAAGGTTTCCATAAAGGATTGCTATTCCTCCCTCTTTAATGTATGGATCATCGATTGGTTTTATTACATCTTTATTCAAATTCTCTGCACCTTTTATATTCTCACCAATCGTTTTTCCAGAGACTGTAATACAATTTTTATAAATCAAATCCTTCTTTGACAATTCCACTAGAACAGCAGAAATCCCACCAGCCTTATCAAGGTCTTCTATGTGGTGAGTACCTGCTGGGGATATACGGCAGAGGTTTGGTGTTCTTCTACTTATTTCATCAAATGTTTTCAAATCAAGTAAAACCTCTCCTTCCTTTGCAATTGCTGGAAGATGAAGGACTGTATTCGTTGAGCCACCTAATGCCATATCCAATGCTATAGCATTCATGAATGCCTCTTTTGTTGCAATATCTCTTGGTTTTACATCATCTTTAACAAGCTCCACAATCCTTATCCCAACCTCTTTTGCCAACCTTATCCTCTTTGCAGAATGGGCAAGGATTGTTCCATTGCCAGGCAATGCTAATCCTAACGCCTCTGTTAGACAATTCATAGTGTTTGCTGTAAACATCCCTGCACATGAACCACAACTAGGGCAGGCAGATTCCTCTATCTCTTTTAGCTTATCCTCTTTGATTTCTCCCTTTACACATCTTCCAACACCCTCAAATACAGTGATAAGGTCGATTGCCTTCCCATCAATCCATCCAGAAAGCATTGGACCTCCACTTATCATAATAGATGGGATGTTAAGCCTAATCATTGCCATCAACATACCAGGGATGATCTTGTCACAATTCGTTATACAGACCAAGCCATCGAATGGATATGCACTGCACATTACCTCAACAGAGTCTGCAATGAGTTCGCGAGATGGTAATGAATATTTCATTCCAAGATGACCCATTGCGATGCCATCGCAGATTCCTATTGTTGAAAATTCCATAGGTGTTCCACCAGCAATCCTTATCCCAGCCTTTACTGCACAAGAAATCTTATCCAAATGGATATGGCCAGGTATCAGCTCATTCCAAGAATTTGCAATACCAATTATTGGCCTTTCGATCTCTTTGTCAGTATATCCCATTGCCTTAAATAAAGAACGATGGGGTGCCCTCAATAGCCCTTTTTTCATTGAATCTGATCTCATTGTTTTAATACTTCCAATGTTATTTTTAAAGATCTAATCTCATCCTCCAATTGGACAATAGGCCTTTTTCCATTTACTATACAATCTACAAAATGTGAAAGTTCAAGTTTTAAAGGATTATCCTTATGGACAAAAATTCTTTCTACGAATGATTCCTGTTTATACCTTAAGATCTCGGGCGATGTAAAATACTCAGAAGATGCCCTCCTATGGATATGCAAATCCTGTTCTGCATAGTCAAGGAATATATAAGCATCCTCTTGGGTGACAGAAAGGGTCCTTATTTTTTCCTCTGTAACTCGTGAGCCTGTAAGGGATGCAAAACATCCATTCTCAAACTCGATTTGAAGGTTTGCGATATCTTCATAGTCTGAATAGACCCTCTTTGTAATGAGATTTGTTCTTTTAATTGGAGAATTAACAAGAGAAAGGACGATATCGATGTCGTGGATAAGAAGGTCCAAAACAACACCGCAATCATTGATCCTTGGATTTTTTGGACCAAGCCTTTTTGCCTCAATAAAAATTGGATCCTTTACAATATTTTTAAGCTCACAAACTGCCGCATTGAACCTTTCAACATGGCCTATCTGAAGTAAAACATCATTTTTTTTGGAAATATAAATAAGCTCCTCTCCCTCTTCAATACTTGATGTCATTGGCTTTTCTAAAAGAACAGGAATTTTTCTTTCCAAAAAATCCTTTGCAACCTGATAATGAATGCTTGTTGGGACTGCAATGGATACAGCATCAACTTTATTGTAAATTTCCCTATAGTCTGTATATGGTTTTGTGAAATACTGCTTTGCTACCTTATCTGCCCGCTTTGGTATTATATCAACAACGCAGACAAGTTCAACCTGAGGAAGTTCTGTATAAACTTTTGTATGAAATTCACCCATATGGCCAACGCCAACAACCCCAGCCCTTAGTTTTTTCATTTTTCAAAGATTATATATTTTCTTTATTTAAAAATCAAATTTTTATTCTTCTTCTATGAATTTTATAGAAAATGAGCAGGAAATAGTGTTTCCCAACTCACCAAAAGGAAGGCAAGAGACATCAAGGAAATATCTAGAAAGCTTAAACCCAAGACCAAAAGATAAGCCAATACCAACATCTTGTCCTGTTGAATATCCTGCCCTTAAAAATATCCTATTCATCAATTTATGGCAGACACCAAGATGAAGGATTACTGGACTATCTATTGATTTATCAAGCCCAATTGAGGTAGTTAAAGTGTTTTCAAGGGAATTTATAGAAATTCCACCCTTTATTGTAATTGGCAAATCTTCTTTTTCATCTATATATTTTATTGACTTTCCAAAATTTGATGCACAGAGGCCAATAGTAATATCTTTTATGAATGGCTTATACTGCATGCCAAAATCAAAACAAAATGTATTTGCTGAATCTTTATCTATCTTTTCCCTTATAAATTTGAAGGAACTACCGATTGCAATACCTTGACTAATCTTTTTCCCATAGCCAATAGTAAGAAGCATATCAGAACAAGAAAATTTTTCATCCTTTACTCCCCCATCACGAGTTCTTATAGTATCTGGTGTTTTCAGGTATAAAAGGTTTATTCCAAATCCACCAAGCTCCTCTGTTGGATGAACATAAGAAATGGATGAAATATCAATCCCTGCCAAATATGAGTTATAGGATAGACTTATTTCCTTAAAACCAGCCCTTCCAAAAGAGCTTGGATTTTCAAAAGATGGGTATGTTGAAACATACGAAAATGGATCCTTTATCTTTAAGAACTGAAGTGGATTTGTTGCAGTATAATCCTCCCCAAAAACAATACCACAAAAAACAAGAAATATTATTATACTCTTCTTCATCTTACTATTGCCAAAATCCCTTTTTGTTTACCTCCATCACTTTCTGCAAACCATATGTAAATTCCCGATGCAACAGGTTTTCCATCTTTATTTTTTGTATCCCAAACATATGGACTTTCAGAAATTTCTTTAACCAATTGGCCTTTCAATGTGAATATCCTTATCTTTCCATGAGAAATTCCAGAAAATGTGATCTCTTTTTTAGGGTGTCTGCATGGATTTGGATATGGAAGGACATCTAATGTTGTAAATAAAGTATCAATCTTGTATAGCCCTGGTGATGATATATCAGAACTTACAGTATTATTTATGATGTCAACTACTGATTTAAGGGGTTTATTTTCAAAATAGATAACGAATGATTTTTCTATCTCTTCGCTGAAATTATCAACATAAGGTATTGTTAACTTTGCAGAGATGTTTTTTACCCCTATTTCTGGCCTGTCCTTCCTTATTGCACTTATCCTCCTCCCTGTGTTTGAAAGGCCAGGAAAGGATTTCACATCAATTTTCTCTATAGTTATTACCATATCATATTCGGGATTTTCTATAGTCATCTTTGTTGGAGAAAATGAAATTTCTACCCTCTCGTCCTTCCTTACCTCCTTCGACGAGACTTTACTATTTTTAATATACATGCTTAATATCTCAGGTTTTCCAAAGCCAAAACGGTCGCCTGGTGTAAGTTTTATTTCACAAGCTGTATCTGTCTCGGGAAGATTGAGGCTCGATGGCCAATAGAAAGTCTGCCTGCCTTGCAAAAATGTATTTGTCCCAACTATTGATGCAGGCATCCAATCTTTGTTTGTTCTATAATCAAGTAAAACAGTTATTGTATCCATATCCTTATCGAAGGCATCAAAGACTATCTTTATTACCCCTGACTGACCATCGACTTTGATGTTTTCGATATATGGAAGTTCATTTAAATTGTTCAGAAGGAATTGAATACTAGATGGTGTTCCAATATTTTTATCTTTTGGTGTTATTCTGAAATAGACGTTTGTCTTTGTGCCCGATAGATCAATGTGGCTTCTCCATGTAAAAATATGCTCAATACCAAAACCTGATGCAGTTAAATTCTCTGTTGGAGAACCAGATGCTATTTTATAATTTATCCCATCTATTGAATGCTCTGGAATAATGGATAATGTGTCGCCATCGATGTCATAAAGCTCGAATTTGATAGTGATCTCTCCTTCGCCAGATATAATGGGTAGTATAATGCAATATGGTGGGCTATTTGTCTCTTCCCTTGAAAGATACAGATAAACGGCACCAGTCCTATCTCCAATAATGATATCATCCCTTCCATCAGAATCCCAATCAACGATGTGAGGGATGCTATACCCAGAGACAGAAATATCAAGTTTTCTTCCATAATCAAGAAGGAACATATCATCACCATAATTTAGAAATAGCCATAAAGAGCCATCTTTACTTCCAACGATTAAGTCATTCTTTCCATTTCTGTTCCAGTCCATAATACAAGGTGCGGCATTATAGCCTACATCAATTTCTGCATTTCCAGTCCCTAATAAAAGTTTTGTCTCTGTCGCAAAAATAGGTGCCTCATCCTCTCCATAGTTTATATATAGCCTAATTGTCCCATATTCCTCACCAATTATTAAATCTTTCTTTCCATCCCTGTTATAATCATAAACAATTGGAACCGCTCTATTTCCAACATCAAGAGACGATTTGGCTTGAATCATCTTTCCTTCAGAAAAAATAGGGTTTTCATCCTTTCCAATATTCTCAAAATAATAAACATTGCCATATCTTGTCCCAACAAGCAAATCCTTCTTTCCATCGTTGTTATAATCACAAACAAAAGGAGAAGCAAGCCCTTCTACCTTAATGGGGAGTTTGGTCTGTTTGATGAAAACAGGGTTTCTATCGGTTCCAGCATTTAAGAATAAATTTACATAACCCCCTTCGTCACCAACGAGGAGGTCTTTTTTTCCATCGTTGTTCCAATCACAAACAAAAGGACCGGAATATGCTCCGACATCTATATTTTTCCCTTGCACCTCAATTGGAGTAAGATTTGTCTTTATAGTATTATCTACAATAAAACTTTCTGTTTCTTCTGGCAGTCCTGTGCTTTCTTCATCATGAGGTATTATTTTGATGATTACCTCTTTTTTACTTTCACCTATGTTTGCTTTAGAGTCCCAGACAAAGATGTGTGATACACCAAGTGGTGATGATGGAAGATCTTTTTTTTCATTACCAGGCATTGCGACATCCCAAGTAAGTCCTCCATCTGTTGAAAATGAAACATCTATTGAGCATATATCAGAGTCTTCATCTACTAATGTATATGATATATTCACATTTCCAGTTTGTGGGTTCTCTGGAGTGTCTAAAACAACACTTGGCGGTGTGTTTATAAGGGTTGATAGGCATAAAATAATTGTCCCATCGCCCTGGCCAATGATAAGATCAAGTGAATCATTGTCATCCCAGTCTGCCATTACTGGAGCCGCATTTGAATTTGCCCTTATATCGCTGCCATTTAAAAATCTTAATCTTTTTTCCTTTGTAAATATTGGTTCTTTATCTGTTCCATGATTTATGAATAGATAGATTTCACCATATCCAAGCCCAACAAGTAAGTCCTTCTTATAGTCCTCGTTCCAGTCAACAATATAAGGAACTGAAAACTTCCCAATGTTTAGATCAATCCCGTTTAGCTTTATAGCTGTCTTTGTGCCAAAAATAGGCTTATTGTCGGAATTTATATTTAAAAATAAAAAGACCTCCCCACTCTCACAACCAACTACCAAGTCCTTTTTTCCATCACTGTTCCAGTCGCAGACAACAGGTGATGCCATTTTTCCAACACCAATCGTTGTTGCAAAAGTTCCTTCATTAAATATCGGTGCTTCGTCTGTATTTATGTTTAAAAATACAATTGTTTCTCCAAACTCATTACCAACAATAAGGTCTTTTTTTCCATCATTGTTCCAATCAACTGGCCAGGGTGATGAGAAATTACCAACATCCAAATTCTCTGTTACTGTTCCCTTTAATACTTGAAAGTATCCTCCATCAGTAAAACTTTGATAGTTAAGGAATAACTTTACTTTTCCAAATTTATCTCCAACAATTAAATCTTTTTTTCCATCGTTATTCCAATCTACAACCTGCGGTTTTGAATACTCTCCAACATCTAATGCCTCTGGACCACCTTGTATACCTATCTTTTGTATAGCATTAAAATCTGGTGGTTCTGAATCCGCCATTTTTGTATTTATGAAAAGGAATATCTCCCCAGAGCCTGCGCCAACAAGCAAATCATATCCGCCACTCCTGTCCCAATTTATAACAAAAGGCGAGGCATAAAATCCAACATCAATTTCACTACCAGAAACTTTTGCTCTTTCTTCGAATTTATAAGTTGGGACAAATGCTCCTGTATCTGTTCTTGTAGCTATAAAAACCCAGACATTTCCAAATACATTTCCAACGATTAAGTCTTTGTTTCCGTCATTATCCCAATCTACTATGAAAGGCTTTGCATTCTGCCCTACATCTAAAGTAATAGTTCCAACTAACGTATGTGTTCCAGAAGCAAAGATAGGCATATCCTTCCTTCCTATATTCCTGAAGAACCATACCTCTCCACTTTCATTTCCACAGACAAGGTCAATAAGACCATCCTCATCAACATCAAATACAAATGGAGCTGCATCAAAACCAACATTTAAGGTTCTATCACCTGCTTTAATTTTTTCAAGGGATGAAAGTATCGGTTCCCTGCCTTCTGTCTCTGTACCAGAAGGTAAAGGGTTTATTGCTAAAGCCCTCCATACATTTCCGCCACCATCACCAATTAAAAGATCATAGTGATTTTCATTGTCCCATTGGACAACACATGGATGACTGTATCCCTCATTAAGTCTAATTGGAACATCATCTACCTCTATCTTTTTCCCGTTACTAAACTCTGGACATTTATTACTTCCAATATTCTTATAAAACAATACTTCACCGTTTTTGTTTCCTATGATTAAGTCATCTTTTTCATCAAAATCCCAGTCAAATATAAAGATAGAGACATTTTCACCTGCATTTAAAATTTTTCTCTCAATTAATGTTTTCGTTGTAAATATCGGAGTCTTTGCAAATCCTATCCACCCTATTGCAAGAAACAACAAAACTTTTTTCATTTCACCCAATATATCGGCATTTTTTGGAAAAGACTTAAGGGGTTTTTTTACTGTAACCTACCCATAAGTCTGTAGAGGCAAGTCCTATTTAGGTTTTCTACACTCATAAAGGAGAAAATTCCGATATAGAAGACATCTTTTTACAGAGTGCAAAGACTTCCGAGGTAGCTCAAATTGCTACTTGTTCTCCTAACAAGACAAAGAATGTCTGGCATACCCAAAATAATAGGAGAAGGTGCTTGGAAGTACCTTAAGAACAACTCTCACTTTAACCAAAAATGGCCTTTTTACCAAAAAATTCAAATTTAGCTAAGAAAGATATGGGTAAGTTTCAATCAATTTAAACTTGACAATATTGGGGATTTAATTGATAATTTATAGTAAATGAGGAAATTTTTAATGTTTTTAGTTATAGGTTTAAGTGCCTTCTGTCAAACCCGTGTTACTCAAGAAACGGCGGCAAGGATTGGTGAATTATTAGGAGCCCAAATCCTTATCCGTGGAGTAGTAACAGGATTTGAAGAGAAAATAAGAGAAGGAGGGGCATTGGGTATTAAATTGCCATTTGGAATTGGTGCTGGTGCAAAGGTAACGCAAGCATATATTGCTATAGACCTTCGGATTTATGATACATCATCCGGCGAGGTAATCGCTGCAACAAACATCGAGAAAAAACCTCGTAAAGTAGGCCTTGCTCTGACTGGAATAACCGAAGGAGGATTAGTTCTTGGCGGTGCTATGGAATCAAAGACACCTCTTGGCCAAGCTTTAAGGGATTGTATAGGAGAGGCAATTGATTTTATTATAAAAAATCAAGAATCTGTTTTATGGCAAGCAAGAGTTGTTAGAATCAAAGATGGTAAGATGACTATTAACGCAGGGAGTAAAGAAGATGTAGAAATAAATACTATTATGGATATATATTGTGTAGGAGAAAGACTTATTGATCCAGAGACTGGCCAAATACTAGGTATTGAAGAAGAAAAGATCGGTAGTTTAAATATCGTAGATGTTAAGGAGAAGTATTCAATAGGTGAGCTCATAGAGGGTGATATAGACAGGGTAAAAAGGGGAGATATTTGCCGACTTACAAAAGATGCACGAAAGATTGTTCTAAAGAAGCGTATCGCTGTCTCTTCCTTTGAAGTAAAACCAGGTGTTCCTGGAGTAGGTAATGAATTGTCCGATGTCTTAACTACAGAATTGGTAAAAACAGGAAAATTCGTAGTCCTTGAAAGAAAGGAACTCGATGCAATATTAAGAGAACAAGAGCTTAGTAGGGAGCAAATACCACAAGTAAAAGAAGAAAAACTACCTATCCCAACACCATCAGTCTATGCTCCTGGATTTATATTCGATATAATTCCAGATACCCTTCCAGATGGCGAGATCGTTGACCTACAGCCTGAATTTAGCTGGCCGCATGTAAAAGGCACCCATTTTTATAAGATTACAGTTGGAGAGAAAGAAGGAGGGCCTGTATGGTCTGTTGCTATCCCAGGAAATATAACATCTATTGTCTATGGTTATGTGCCAGAAGGAGGGGTAGGTACAGAGGTAAAAATGCCGTTGAAACCTAACACTGAATACAGATGGTTTATAACTGCAGTGGATAGAGACGATAAAGTTATAGCTTTAGGTGGAGGAAAGTTTAGAACCAAAAAGAAGTAATTCTTAACAAAACCCCTAATCAAAATAATTTTTACCCTTATCTTGACATTCTAAGTTAAAAAAAGTATATTTTTTCTCTAATGGAAGAGTTTTGGCATTCTACATCGCATATAATGGCATCCGCTGTTTGCAGAATATTTGGAGATATAAAACTTGGGATTGGTCCTGCGATTGCTGAAGGATTCTACTATGACTTTGACTGTAAGATACAAGACGAAGACCTGCCAAAGATAGAAGATGAGATGAGAAAAATCATAGATGAAGATCAAAGGTTTGAAAAAATTGTTATGAATATTGATGAAGCAAGAAAGTTCTTAGAGAGGCAGACATATAAACTTGAGATATTGGATGAAATAGATGATGAACATGTTTCTTTTTATAAAAATGGTAGTTTCACCGACCTTTGCAAGGGCCCGCATATTGAAAGAACAGGCCAGGTTAAGGCATTTAAATTATTGAAAATCGCAGGTGCCTATTGGAGGGGAGATGAAAAAAACCCAATGCTTACAAGGATATATGGAATTTCATTTGAAAGTAAAGAGGAGCTTGATGATTATCTCAAAAAACAAGAGGAAGCAAAAAAAAGAGACCATAGGATTTTGGGACCACAACTTGGGTTATTTGAAATATACGATGAAGTTGGAGGTGGCCTCGCATTCTGGCATCCAAAGGGAAATATTTTAAGGGATGAGATAATTTGGTTTTTAAAGAAAGAGCATAAAAACAGAGGTTATTTTGAGCTTACAACACCACATATTGGAAAAATTGAATTGTGGGAGCAATCTGGACATTGCGATTACTATCGAGAGAATATATATTTTATTGAGAAGGAGGAGGAAAACTATGTTCTTAAGCCAATGAATTGCCCCGGTCATATTATGATCTACAAAAGTAAGATGAGAAGCTATAAAGACCTTCCAATAAGATATTTTGAGCTTGGGACAGTCTATAGATATGAAAGATCGGGGGTTTTGCATGGACTTTTAAGGGTCAGGGGGTTCACCCAGGATGATGCCCATATATTTTGCAACGAAAGCCAGCTTAAAAATGAAATAGAAGAGGTTTGCAGATTTGCCTTTGATATGCTTTCTAGGTTTGGATTTAATGAATATGAGATATACCTTTCAACAAAACCAGAAAAATATGTTGGAGAGGATGAAATTTGGGATTTAGCAACTGATGCTTTAAAAGGGGTCTTGGAGGAGCAAGGGCTTAATTTTTCAATAGATCCTGGTGCAGGTGTATTCTATGGGCCAAAGATAGATATAAAGCTTTTGGATGCCTTAAATAGAGCATGGCAGGGTCCTACAATACAAGTTGATTTCAATCTTCCAGATAGATTTGACTTATCTTACATTGGAGATGATGGGAGAAAATATCGACCAGTCATGATTCATAGGGTAGTTTTAGGTTCTCTAGAAAGATTTATTGGATGTCTCGTTGAACATTATGCAGGAAAATTCCCTCTATGGCTTTCTCCAACTCAGGTAATCATCCTTCCAATAACAGACAACCAGCTCAATTATGCAAAAAATGTAGAGAGAATATTTATCTCTGAAGGGATAAGAACAGAACTAGATAGTAGATCTGAGAAACTACAAAGGAAGATAAAAGATGCACAGGAGCTTAAGATTCCATATATGATAATCATTGGAAAAAAGGAGGAAGAACAAGAAAAAATAAGTATAAGGCATAGATCAAAAGGTGATATAGGCCCTTATGGGATTGATGATTTTATCAAAAATCTAAAGGATGAGATTAGAGAAAAATTGAGTATTTAAAAGTTGCAAACCATTTATATTTAGATATATACTGGATATCTATGAATAACATATTTGAAAAAGTATTTAACAACCTAGAACCAGTCCTTGTTGTTGGGGACTTGATGGTTGATGAATTTATATGGGGGAATGTTCGTAGAATATCACCTGAGGCACCTGTTCCTGTTGTAGATATAACTGGTGAGACATTCCATCCAGGAGGTGCGGCAAATGTTGTTGCAAACATCCATAGTCTTGGTGGATGTGTTTATGTTTCTGGTGTGATTGGTGATGATAATGAAGGAAAAAGGTTAATAGATAGTCTATCTCATAAAGGAATAAGTACAGAAGGACTCATAGTTGACAAAACAAGACCAACAACTCTAAAGACAAGGATAGTTGTCCGTTCACAGCAGATGATTAGAATTGATAAGGAAAAACAAGAGATAGTCGATGAAAGGATTACAGGGCAGTTACTAGATTATATCAAGAAGGTGATTACTAGTGTGAAGACAATAGTCATATCAGACTATGGTAAGGGTGTTATCAACCAAAGGCTACTTGAGGAGCTCATCCCTTTGGCAAAAAAACATGATGTTATTACCATTGTTGATCCAAAGATAGGAAATTTTGGCTATTATAAAGGTGTTTCATACATAACACCAAATCACTTTGAAGCTCAAGACCTCACTGGAATTATGATTAAGGATGAGGCATCCCTTAAAGCCTGTATGGAGGCAATCATAAGGAGGCTTGAATGTCTGGCTGTAATCACAACAAGGGGAGAGGAAGGGATGTCGGTTTTAACAAGAGATGGTGAACTTTCACATATCCCAACGAAGGCAAAGGA
The DNA here is from genome assembly GCA_003498085.1 of bacterium. Taxonomy (GTDB): domain Bacteria; phylum UBA9089; class UBA9088; order UBA9088; family UBA9088; genus UBA9088. The sequence continues at coordinate 4,172 of DNCM01000198.1, read as the reverse complement.
AGTTTATGATGTAACTGGTGCTGGCGATACGGTCGTTGCGATCTTAGCCCTTGGCCTTGGCGTAGGTGTTGATATAGTTGATGTTGCACGCCTTGCAAACTATGGTGCAGGGATTGTTGTTGGGAAAATAGGGACAGCAATTGTTACTCAAGAAGAATTATTGGAGACGATAAAGAATGATAAAGTTTAATGAATGATCTTTAAAATCCTATCAAGCTCTATTTTATCCATGCAGTTGTAATCTTTGCATCTTTTTGTGCATATTTTCTTCTTGCAATCTATGTCTGGAGTAATAGCAATATAGTCTCCCAAAGGGTGCCACTTCTCTTTACTTTGAGAAATAATTGGTGGAAATAGGGCAATTGTTTTTATGCCAAGCGATGATGCAAGATGCATTGGCCCTGTAGCCCCTCCAATGAATATTTTATAGAATGAAAATAGACCGATTAACTGGGATAGGTCTGTTTTTCCATAGAGGTTTATAGGGTTTGTCTTTATATTTGAAAAAACTTCATCTATTGTTTCCCTATCGTCTTTACTTCCTGTAATAACTGCCCTTATCTTATGTTTTTCAAACAGTAGATCAATTAATTTTGCATAATTATTTGGTCCTAAATTTAGACTTGATCTTGACCCAGGATGAACCCCAACCAAAAAATCAAAATCTGCATTTTCCCCAGAAAGAAGACCTCTTGCATACTCCCTATCTTCGTCCTTTACATGGATACATGGTGTTTCTATGGAAGGATTATGGCAACCTACTATTTTTAGGCAATATTCTGACTCATGATGGATGACCTTCGTTCTATGGATAAACATCTTTTTATTAAAAAAAATACCGGAAGCCTTATAGCCTGTCCCAACTCTCGATGGAATTTTTGCAAGAAAACAGGCGAGGCTATTCCTTAAGCTTGGAAAAAGAACATATGAAACATCGAATCTCTTTTGTTTTAATCTCCTTGCAAGGGAAAGGACATTCTCCTTGTGATCTATCATTACTTCATCTATATCCTTATTGTTCCAAAGGATATCCTTTGTTTTGCTTGAAACCAAAACCGTTATTTGAGAACCAGGGCTTTCCTTCCTTAACCAAGATATAGAAGGGAGAGTAAGGATTAGATCTCCGAGTCCGTCATTCCTTACAACAAGAATTCTCACCCTAAAAACTGGGTATGGATATTTCCCTTTTTGAAGGATTCATCGGAGAGCATTTTTAGATGGAATGGAATTGTTGTCTTTATCCCTTCAATGACGAACTCCTCCAATGCCCTTTTTGCCCTGATCAAAACCTCGTCTCTATTCCTTCCATAGATAATAAGTTTTGCAAGTAGGCTGTCATAATATGGAGGAACTTCATAGTCTGCATAGATGTGGGTATCAACCCGAACACCTATCCCGCCTGGAATGTGAAGTCCAGTGATCCTTCCAGGTGATGGTGCAAAATTGTTATCTGGATCCTGGGCATTTATCCTAAACTCCATAGCATGTCCAGAAATACTGATATTTTTTTGAAGAATTCCGAGTTTTTCTCCATCCGCAATCCTTATCTGCTCTTTCACGATATCTATCCCTGTCACTGTCTCTGTCACTGGATGTTCGACCTGGATCCTTGAATTTACCTCAAGAAAATAAAACTTTTTTTTCCTATCAACGAGAAATTCAACTGTTCCTGCATTTGTATAGCCAGCTGCTTTCGCAAGTTTGATTGCAGCCCTTGACATATCCTTTCTTAATCCCTCTTCAATGATAGATGACGGAGATTCTTCGATGAGTTTTTGGTGCCTGAATTGTATAGAACATTCTCTTTCTCCGAGAGAAACTGCATTTCCAAAACTATCAACAAGAACCTGAATCTCTATATGCCTTGCCTTTTCTATGAACTTTTCGACATAGACCTCATCGCTTCCAAAGGCATTTTTTGCCTCTTGTTGGGCAATCTTTATTCCATCCTCAAAAACTTCTTTATTATTTATGACTCTAATACCCTTTCCACCACCACCAGCTGCCGCCTTGATGAGTATTGGAAAACCTATTTTTTCTGCCTGCTTTTTTGCCTCTTCATAGCTAGATATAGCCTTCGTTGAACCCTGGATGATAGGAACGCCTATTTTTTTTGCAAGCTTCCTTGCCTCAATCTTATCACCAAGCTTTCTGATACTGGATGGATTTGGCCCAATAAAAGTAATTGAGTGTTTGCGGCAAGCTTCAGCAAAATCAGGGTTTTCTGATAAAAAGCCGTATCCTGGATGTATTGCTTCTGCACCACTTATCTCTGCGGCACTGATTATACGGGATGCCAAAAGATAACTTTCTTGTGGCTCTTCTGGCCCAATACATAATACTTCATCTGCAAATGATATGTGAAGTGATGTTGAGTCTGCCTCAGAATGGATTGCAACGGTCTTTATCCCCATCTCCTTTGCAGCCCTTATTATCCTTAGCGCTATCTCTCCCCTATTTGCAATAAGAATCTTTGAAAACATAGGTTTATTATATCAAGAGTTATACCAAAAATCAATTCTTAAGCAATTTCCTTACCATTCCAATATTTTTCACATCGTCCCAGTCATCTTTTTTAGGTGTCTCCAGTATTGCAGGAATGTCAGAGAAAAATGGGCAGTTAAGGATCCTTTCAAATCCTTCTTCTCCAATAAAACCATCTCCGATATGAAGGTGCCTATCCCTCTTTGAACCACATTCATATTTCGAGTCGTTAAGATGAATGAGTTTTATCTTTGAAAGACCTATCTTTTTATCAAATTCCTCCAAAACACCATCAAGGTTATTTACAATATCACATCCTGCTGCAAATATATGGCAGGTATCAAAACAGATGCCAAGCCTTTCTTTTTCATCACAACCTCTAATTATCTTTGCAATTTCATCGATTGTCCCAATCTCATTTCCCTCAGCGGCTGTTGTTTCAAGGAGTAACAAAACAGGGTTTTTTATAAAAGAAAATATAACATTTATTGAACCGATTATATTTCTTACTCCAATTTCACTCCCCTGCCCTTTATGGCTTCCTGGATGGATGACAACGAACTCTGCACCAAGTATATCTCCACATTTAAGCTCGGAGATGATATTGTTTATACTCTTTTCAAGTAAATAAGAGTCAGGCGATGCAAGGTTTGGAAGATAGGAAGCATGAATAGCACTAGGTGATATATTCCTCTCCTTAAGGCTTTTTTTAAATTTTTTTATATCATTTTTAGAATGGTTTGGTGGTCCTGCCCAAGACTTTGGGTTTCTCGTGAATATCTGGATCGTCTCACAGCCAAGATATGTTGCCTTATTTACTATCTCATTAAGGTCTAACGATGAGAGATGGACCCCTATTTTTGGCATTTTAGTAGTTTCTCAAGGAGTGGTTTTATCTTTCTTAGTGCTTCTGCCCTGTGGCTTACTTTATTTTTATCTTCCCTTTCTACCTCGCCAAATGTCTTGTTGTAGGGTGGATAGAAAAATATTGGGTCATAGCCAAAACCATTATTTCCCCTTTGTTCAAAAGCAATCATCCCTTCAACGATACCTTCTTCTGTTTTTATCAAGCCATCAGGAGATGCAATAGCAATAACTGCCCTGTACCTTGTTTTTCTTTTTTCATATGGAACATCCTTCATTAAAGAGAGGATAAGCTCGTTTTTTTCTTTATACGGTATATCTCCACCAAACCTTGAGGACAAGACTCCAGGCCTTCCATCCAAAGCATCTATTTCAATACCAGAATCTTCAGCCATTGTCAGTAGAGATGATAGTTTTGCATATTCCAATGCCTTTTGAACTGCATTTTCGTAGATTGTTTTTCCATGCTCTTTTGGTTTTGTAATAATGCCGATGTCGGAAGGGAGGATAAAATCGATGGGGATATCCAATATCTCTTTTATCTCAGAGACCTTGTTGGGATTTGTTGTTCCAAGAAAAATCTGTTTCATGGGCTAAATTATATGGTGAAGACTAAGCTCTGTCTAGTAAAAATAGCTTGATAGTCTGTAGTCTTTGGTGTAAACTCTATATTTAAGCTATTATTCAGCGATAAGAAATTGAAGGCTTCAAATACTTAGATAAATCCCGAGTCTTACAATAAAGTTTTTTGAAAAATGCCGAGATATAATATAATTATGAAGGGATATTGATGGGGATTACTTCAGTTCAAACTATAAATGTAG
>DNCM01000035.1 GCA_003498085.1 bacterium | reverse complement strand
GAGGCAGGAGGCAAGATTCAAATATTACTTATCATTGGTCTTGCATTTATGGAATCCCTTGTCCTTTATGTCTTGTTAATCTCTATGCTTCTTCTTTTTGTATTTGCAAGTCCTCTGCTTAAAATGGTTTTGGAGCACTAATAAATAATATAGATGATAGAGATTAGTGGTTGGATAATCCTTGTTCAGCTCATAAGTTTCCTTGTGCTTATGGCAGTGCTTACAAAATTTCTTTTTGTTCCACTTTCAAGGTTTATTGAATCAAGGAAAGAAAAGATAGGTAGCACTCTATCCCTTATAAAGGAAGAAGAGTTTAGGATAGCAAGGATGGAAGATGAGGCAGGGCAAAGACTCAAAAGAATAGAAGAAGAAGGTAGCTTAATAATAGAAAAAGCAAAAAAACAGGCAGAGGAAGAAGGAAGGATGATAATAAATAAGGCAGTAAAAGAGGCGAGAGATGAGACATCTATAGTCATCGAAGATGCAAAAATAGAGATAGAAAAGGCAAAGCAAGACGCTTTAATTTACATTTCCGATATATCTTGTGCAATTGCAGAAAAATTAATAAAAAAAGAGATAGACGAAAAAAAACATGATGAGCTATTTCTTGAGTTTGCAAATAGCATTTCCAAAAAGGAGGTTCTTGATTGATAAAAAAAGAGGCGATATCTCATAGATATGCAAAGGCATTCTTCCTTGAGGCAAAAGAAAAGGGAAGAATTGACGAAAATAGAAACTATCTTTTTCTTCTTTCTAAGATTATGAAAGAAAGTAGATCGCTTGTTAAAGTTCTTTTACATCCTATGTTGTCTAGAGAAGAAAAAGAAAGTATCGTAAGAAAGGCAATAAAGGATCCAAGCCCTGAATTCCTTTCATTTATTCTTCTCCTTACTTCTCGTGGAAGACTTAACTTCCTTCCCCTTATTTTTTCTTTTTTTGAAAGGCTTGTTGATATTGAGAAGAAGAGGATAAGGACTCATCTTACATTGGCATATAAGCCAGATGATTCTCTCTTAGAACTCCTTAGGAATAAACTTATGGATTTTTTTGGATGCGATGTTATAATTATTTTAGAAATCGATGAAAAGGTTCTAGGTGGAGGAATATTAAAGATTGGTTCAAAGGTAATAGATGGAAGTATATTGGGACATCTTGATAGACTAAAAAGGAGGATTATATGGCGGAGATAAAAGCAGACGAGATATCAAGCGTTATCCTTTCTGAAATAGAAGGATATGAAAAAAGGCTTGATGTTGCAAAGGAGGGAACGGTAATTCAGGTTGGAGATGGTGTTTCTATAATCTATGGCTTAGATTATGCAATGATGGGAGAGATTATCGAATTTTCGTCAGGCTTTCTGGGTTATGTCTTAAACCTTGAAGAGGATACTGCCGGCGTTGTTATCTTAGGTCTTGAAAATTCCGTAAAAGAAGGTGATAAGGCGAGATGCACTGGAAGGATTATGGAGGTTCTAGTTGGCGAGGCACTTTTAGGAAGAGTTGTGAATGGTATTGGAGAGCCTGTTGACGGGAAGGGGCCAATTACCACACCTCATAGAAGGCACATTGAGGAGAAAGCACCAAGTATCGTCGCAAGAATGCCTGTATGCGAACCATTACAGACTGGAATAAAAGCGATTGATTCTATGATCCCAATAGGAAGGGGACAAAGGGAGCTCATCATATCAGACAGGTCTTTGGGAAAGACAGCGATAGTTGTTGATACAATCCTAAATCAAAAAGAAGAAGATGTCTTTTGCATCTATGTTGCAATTGGTCAGAAACAATCAAATGTTGCAAGTGTAGTTGATATTTTAGAAAAGAACGGTGCAATGGAATATACAACAGTCATTTCGGCAACAGCGAATTCTCCCGCACCATTACAATACCTTGCACCGTATACAGGATGTTGTATGGGAGAATATTTTAGGGATACAGGAAGGCATAGCTTGGTAATCTATGATGATCTATCAAAGCATGCACAGGCATATCGTCAGATGTCCTTACTTTTAAGAAGGCCTCCTGGAAGGGAGGCGTATCCTGGGGATATATTCTACCTGCACTCAAGACTATTAGAGAGGGCAGCAAAATACAATGAAGTAAATAATGGCGGAAGTTTAACCGCACTTCCAATCATCGAAACACAGGCGGGTGATATCTCCGCATATATTCCGACAAATGTCATTTCTATAACGGATGGCCAGATATACCTCGAGGCCGATTTATTCTATGGAGGGATTCGTCCTGCAATAAATGTTGGCCTTTCTGTTTCCCGTGTTGGTTCCGCCGCACAGATAAAAGCAATGAAGAAGGTTGCAGGAAGGCTAAGGCTAGATCTTGCCCAATATAGGGAATTGGCGGCATTTGCCCAGTTTTCATCAGACCTTGATAAGGCAACCCTTGCACAGATTACAAGGGGAGAAAGGATGACAGAGATCTTAAAGCAAGAGCAATATAAGCCAATGTCTGTTGCAAAACAAGTTATGATCATTGAGGCAGGTGTTGAAGGTTTTCTTGATAGTATTCCAAAAGAAAAAGTAAGGGATTTTGAAAAAGGATTCTTTAAGTTTATGGATGAAAAATACCCAGAGATAGAAAAGGAGATAAAGGAAACAAAAGATCTTTCAGACGACCTAAAAGAAAGACTCGACAAAGCAATATTGGAATTTAAGGAAGAATTTGAGAAAAGATGAGTAGAAGATGTTTTGTCTGTGGAAAAGGACCACTATTTGGAAATAGAGTTTCCCATTCCCATAGAAAGACAAGGAAAAAGCAGGCTCCAAACCTTCATGCAACTCATAGGATAGTTAATGGAAGAAAGATAAAGGTGAGACTCTGCACAAAGTGTCATAAGGGATGGCTTACAGGATAGGCGTTATTCCAGGAGATGGCATCGGTCCTGAAGTTACAAGAGAGGCATTAAAGGTTCTTTCTAGTGTTGCACAAATTTGTAACATTAAATATGAAATCACCGAATATCCCTTTGGTGGAGAGTACTACCTTTCCCATAATAAGGTTCTTCCGGATGGCATATTGGATGAGTTTAAAAAATTGTCTGCTATATTACTTGGTGCCATTGGACACCCAGATGTTCCTCCTGGAGTCTTAGAAAAAGGTGTCCTTCTTAAGATAAGATTCGGTCTTGACCAATATATAAACTTAAGGCCAGTAAAACTTTATCCAGGAATATATACACCGATTAAGAATAAAACCCCAAAAGATATAGATTTTGTCGTTGTCCGCGAGAATACAGAATGTTTATATAGTGGAATTGGAGGTAGGCTAAGGGATGAAGTAGTAATAGAAACAATGATATATACAAGGAAAGGGATTGAGAGGTGCATAAGATATGCCTATGATCTTGCAAGAAAAAGAAGGAAAAGGCTTACACTGGTTGATAAATCAAATGTCTTAGTCTATGGGCATGGTCTTTGGCAAGAAATATTTAAGGAAGTAGGTAAGGAGTATTCAGATATTACCCAAGACCACGCACATGTTGATGCAATGTGTATGTGGATGATAAAGAATCCAGAGTGGTTTGATACAGTTGTTACCTGCAATATGTTTGGCGATATAATAACAGACCTTGGCGCTATTATCCAGGGCGGAATGGGCGTTGCACCAGGTGGAAATATAAATCCAGAGGGCGTCTCTATGTTTGAACCGATTCATGGTTCGGCCCCAAAACATGCAAACAAAGGATTTGCAAATCCAATAGCAAGCATTCTTGCAATGGCAATGATGCTTGATAATCTTGGTGAAACAAAAGCAGCAGAGATGGTTGAAAACGCAGTTTCCTCTGTTTGCCAATCTGGAAGAATAAAGGATATGTCTGCAGGAAAAATGGGAGTTTCAACATCAGAAGTTGGGGATCTTGTGATAGGATACTTAAAATGATTAATGTATTCATCTTTTTGATAATAGCATTTTGTGTATGGGGCAAGGAAGAAACAGCAATTTCACCCTCTGAGCTTATAATTATAGGGGAGGATAAATTTATCATTGAATGGGAAGAAGAAATACCTGAACCAGAATTACTGCCATTTTCAATGCCTGCTCCAGAACCAAAAACAATAGAAAAAAAAGAGGAGGTAATAGAGTTTTTTACAGTTCCAAAAGATAAAACTACACTTATTATAGAGGAAAAAAAGCCCCAGTTTTCTCCCAAAAGATCCCTTCCTCTTCTTTTTCTTTCTTTTGGGAATCGCGATTTTCTTTCCTATGGTTTTATCTGGGCAAAGGAGAAAAAAAAGGGCGGAGGTTCATTTCTGATAGAAAGGGAGAGTAATGGGGGTTTTAAAGAGAACAATATAGTTCCATTCCATTCACAAAGCAAGGATAGACTTGAGGCAGTTTTTGGAACCTCTTTTAATGAGGCAAGGCTAACCATCCCTATTCTTTATCTCAACAAGAAGGTTTTCCTTCCATATCAAAACAGGGATGAGGAGAGAAGAAAGGTAAGACTTAAAGCAAATTACAGCACATCACTTTATAACAATTTATCTTTTGTTGGTTTTATAGTGAATGAAAAAAAAGATATTACCAAAAATACAAGGATAGGCACAAGGCTCTCCTTTGATTTTGCAAAGAGAAAGAGACTTAACATAGATGGGGAGAATGAAAAGAACAGAAGGATCCTTTCGCTTTACCTTTCCTTTCTTCCAATAAAAAAGCCCTTTAAAAATAGAAATATCTTAATCCAACCAGATATCGGTCTTTCCAATTTTAAAAATAAAACATCGATGTTCTCCCCCTTTCTTGATATTAGATTTAAATCTTTGTGGAGAAAAGACCTTATTCTCTGTGCATCAATAAAGAATCATCTTATTTCGCCAGACTTCTCTTTTTTATATCTTGAATCCCCATACTCAACTGTATCATCATCACTTAAGCCTGAAAGGGTTTTTTCTGTTGAGTTTGAGGCAGGTTTGAAGAAAGAAGGACTTTTATTAGAAAGCTCTTTCTTTATTTCTGCAAAAAACAATTGTCTTGAATGGTGTAGAAAATCCTCTGGTCTATATGAGCCAAGAAATAGGGATTCTTGCCTAGTAGTAGGAATAAAGACAAAGGCTAATTACTCATTGAAGGAGAGAATAGATATAGAACCCTCTGTGAGTATAACTGGCTATTCAAAAAAGATGAACTATAAACCAAGCATTGAAGGAGAATTGGTTTTAAGGTATAAAAAAGGTACGCTCCTTATAACCCCAAGTCTCGTAATTACTGGAAGCCAAAAAGCGGATTCAGAAAGGATCGGTTCATCATGTATTTTAAATATAAAGGCGGAAAAGAAAATAAGCGATGAATTTGAAGCATTCTTAAAAATAGAAAACCTATTTAATCAAAAATACAAGGAAAGAGAAGACTATTTTGGAAAAAAGCTTTTTGCTACAATTGGACTAAAAATCAGGTTATAGAAATTTAAAAAACTTCCAACTACATTTTCTTTTTTACCAATTTTCAACGATAAGATTTTGAGGTAACTACTCATAACTTTGGGGAATTTTAAACAGATT
>DNCM01000008.1 GCA_003498085.1 bacterium | reverse complement strand
TATTGGATTTCCTAGGATGTTCTTAAATGAAATAATGGCGATGTATAATTTTAGGAAAAGTGTATTATATTAACATTTTTGGCTCGCGATGGAATATAGGTGGTAACTACATTCAAAGTTTGTAACCTAAGGATATGGGTAAGTTTTCAATTATATTTTTGACATTATAAACGCAGGATACTATAATAAAATCATGAAAGTTTTTTTTGTTCTTTTTTTATTAAGTGGGTGTATAACAAAACAATTTGTTCCGTCCTATAGCTACAAAGAGAATCAGAAAGCACTCCTTATCTATGAGAGGGGAATGGAGTTTAAAAAAATGGGTGAATATCCAAACGCAATAAATGAATTTCAAAGATTTATTGATTACTACGATAAGATTTATCTCTGCGATGATGCGTACTATCAAATAGCAGAATGTTATAAAATGCAGGAGCAATGGCCAGAGGCAATCGGATCTTACAAGAGGCTTATTAACAAGTTTAGTAGGCCATTTATCCTGCTTAGGCCATTTGTTAAAGAAAGAGAGACAAAGTATATACCTGAAGCGATGTACAAAATAGGACTTTCTTTTGAAAAAAAAGGTGATTTTCTTCTGGCAATAAAGGAATATAAAAAGGTTATTACAAAACATTACAATACAGAATGGGGTCCTCTCGCTGAAGAGGGGATAAAAGGGATAATCTCAAAATTTCCTGAGGCAAGATGGGCAAAAAGAGAGGAAAAGATTCTTGCTAGATTGATAAAAAAAGTAAAAAGATAATGGGGTTTGAATATATTGATGATAGCCTTTACTGTGACAGTATATCTATTGATGCAATTGTAAATAAATATGGTACGCCACTTTATCTTTATAGCAAGGAGATAATAGAAAAAAATTTTCTTGCTTACAAAAATGCATTTCCTACAACAAGCCTTATTTGTTATGCAGGAAAGGCAAACTCAAACATAGCAATTCTTAAACTTCTTGCAAGCCTTGGTTCGGGTTGCGATGTAGCATCAGGAGGCGAACTTTTTCTTGCACTTTCAGGGGGAATACCAAGGGAAAAAATAGTCTTTAATGGATGTGGAAAGACAGAAGAAGAGATAAAACAAGCAATAGATAAGGAGATTTTCTTAATCATTGCGGATAGCCTTGATGAACTATTCCTCATAAACCAATTAGCGAAGAAAAAGCAAAGGGTTGGAATAAGGGTAAATCCAGAAATTTCTCCAAAGACACATCCATATATCGCAACAGGGCTTGCAAATAGCAAGTTTGGTGTAAAACTTTCATCCTTTATGAACATTATAGGACTTGTAAGGAGGATGAAGAATATAGAGTTTGTATGCATTTCGTCGCATATTGGTTCACAAATCATGGAATATGAGCCATTATTAGAAAATGCAAAAAAACTTGTTGGTTTAGCAAAAAAAATCGGTGGAATTGAATATATTAATATAGGTGGTGGTATTGGTATTCCTTACAACAATGAGAATGCTCCAAACATCCAAGAATTTGTAGAAAAGGTAGTTTCCATTACCGAACCATTTAAGCTTATCCTTGAGCCAGGAAGAAGTATTGTAGGTCCTGCAGGGTGTCTTATTGTAAAAGCTTTATATCTTAAAGAGACAACAAAAAGAGTTGTCGTTGTAGATGGTGGAATGAATTTGCTTATAAGACCATGTCTCTACAATGGCTTCCATAAAATACAACCTGCGGTGTTGGAAGACGGAGAAGATATAGAAATCGATGTTGTCGGCCCTTTATGTGAAGAAGGTGATTTTCTTGGAAGGAAAAGAAAGATAAAAAGAATAAGGGGCGGAAGTTTCATTTGTGTTATGGATGCAGGCGCATATTCATTTTCCATGTCTTCAAACTATAATGGAAGGCCAAGATGTTCTGAAGTTATGGTAATCGATGGAAAGTCTTATATTATAAGAAAGGCTGAGACATATGGATGTCTCATTAGAAACCAGGTGATTCCAAAGCCTCTTAGGTGAAATACGTAAAATTATCTGGCTCTGGAAATACATTTGTTCTTATAGATAACCTTAATGGAAAAGAATTAAATATAAAAGAACTTGCCCTTTCCCTTTGTAAGAAAGAAAATACAGATGGTCTCCTTATTCTTGAACTATCTGATAAAGCAGATTTTAAGATGAGGGTATTTAATAAAGATGCAAGCGAAGCAGAGATGTGTGGAAACGGAGCAAGGTGTTGTGCATTCTATTTTGGAGAAAAAGAGGTAAAGATTGAAACCTTATCTGGAATTATTACTGCTTATACCACAGATGATAAAGTAAAAATAATGGTTGGAGAACCAAAAGATATAAAGCTAAACATCCCTATTTATGAAAATTGTCATTTTGTTAGGGTCGGTGTTCCTCATACAGTTATTATCGTTGATGATTTGAAAAATATTGATATTTGTAAAGAGGGAAGGAAAATAAGATTCCATCATTTTTTTGGACCTAGTGGGACAAATGTAAATTTTGTTCGGGTTTTGTCAAAAGATAGTTTAAAAATAAGGACATATGAAAGAGGTGTTGAAGGCGAAACCTTATCTTGCGGAACAGGTTCATCTAGTGCTTCTTATATTTCGTTTGTTCTTAAAAAAACAGTTTTTCCAACTTTTGTAAAGACAAGAAGTGGTGAAATTTTGTCTGTATATTTCGTTGATAACAAGCTTTATTTAGAAGGAAAAGTTCATATTCTAAAATAAGAATAATGATCTAAATTCATGGCGGTAGTCTTTCTCCGATCCAAAAATCCCTGAAGGATCAATTGAGCAGAGATTTTATCAACAAAAGCCTTTTTTTTCTTCTGTTTTATATTAGCTTCTTCTAAAATTTTTTCTGCTTCTTTTGTTGTAAGTCTTTCATTATAGGTTTCGATAGGAACATCCGTAATTAGAGAAAGTTCAGAGATGAAAGATAAAACTTTTTTTGCCTGATATCCCCTTCTTCCGTCCATTGTAGTAGGCATTCCACAGACAATCATTTCTGGTTTGTATTTATGAATAATTTTTTTAAATTCCTTTTTCATGTCTTTCCTTTCAATAACACAGAGTCCTTGGGAAATTATGCCGTCCTCATCTGATATTGCAACACCTATTTTTATATCGCCTATGTCTAAACCAAGTATTCTCATTTGTATATCAAATTTCTGGTACCTTTATCCTTTCCCAAAATATTAGCCTTTCTGCTATCCTTCTAAAGCAAGGAGCGGCAACAATGCCTGCAAAATGTGCTTTTTTTGGCTCATCTATCATTACAAAAATAACAATCTCAGGGTCATCTTTTGGAAAAAAGCCAATGAATGAAGAAATAACACGGGACGGATCGTATCTTTTTCCTTTTAATTTCTCTACTGTTCCTGTCTTTCCACAGACCTCATACCCTTCTATTTTTGCATTTTTGCCTGTTCCCTTTTCAACAACACCAAGCATTAATTCCTTTACTATCCTTGCAACACTTGGAGACAGAACTTCTTTAAAGGGCGTTGGCTGCCATTCTTTTATCATTTTTCCATCCCGAGAAATACTTCTTACAATTATCGGAGAAAAAAGGATACCATTGTTGCAAAAACTAGATACTGCCATGAGTATCTGGATGGGTGTTGCACTTATGCCATAACCAAATGAGATATTCGCCTTTCTTATTCCCGATAAATCTTTTTTAGGTAAAATCCCTTTTTCTTCCTCCCTTAATCCTGTTTTCGTCTTTTCAGAAAAACCAAAATGGGAAAGGTACCGCAAAAGTCTTTTATTGTCCAATCTCTCTATTGCCTGTGACATTCCGACATTGCAGGAATTTGCGATGACTTCCTTAAATGATTGGGCACCATGCTTACATACACATATAATCGTCTTATTTTTTATTTTCATATTCCCTTCACAGAAAAATCTATCTTCCGGTTTCACCGCTCCTTCCTGAAGAAGAATTCCAGCAATTATTGGCTTAAAGATAGAACCTGGCTCTATAACCCATGATATCCCTTTATTCCTTATATTCTCTTTTTTTAAGCTTCTCCATAAATGAGGGTTATAGGAAGAAAAGATCTCTGGATTAAATTCAGGATATGATGCACAAGCCAAAATCTCACCCGTTTTAGGGTATCCAATAAGAACAACCCCGCCTTCTGCATCGAATTCTTCGCAAGTCTTCTTAAGCTCATCCTCTGCAATGAATTGAATTTTTGAATCAATCGAAAGAAATATGTCACAGGCTTTCTTCTTATCCCTCTTTGAATACAAAATCCTCCCACGTCCATCCTTGTCTACCTTAAGAATATAAGGCTTACTTGTAAGATAGCTGTCAAAAGAACCCTCAATTCCAGAAAGTCCTTCTATCTTTCCTGGATCATCCTCTAATCTGACAAAACCAAGAAGGCTTCCACAAAGCTTTTTTTTTGGATAATACCTTTTATGCTCAACAACCCAATCAATACCAGAAGCTTCTGCTTCCTCGATTGGAATCCTTCTTTTGACCCATACAAACCTTTTATTTTGTATTTTATAAAGGGATGCAACAGAATTGCTTATTACAAGAATCTCCCCATTTCTATCAAATATTGTCCCCCTCGGCTCAATATATACCTTTATTCCCTTATGGATTTTTGAGGCAGTTTTTTTAAATTCTTTGCTTTTTATGACCTGAATGTAAAAGAAATTTACAATAATGATGATAGTAATAACAATAAGAAGTCCCCAAATAAAAACTGCCCTCTTCTGATATTCTATCATTTGTCAAATCTAAGCCAAATACAGAACTCTCCATTTTTAAGTCTCTCAAAATTGCCATCTTTAAACCAATAAGATCTTCCAAATTTATATGATTGGTCGTAAGTAAAAGCAAAAACAGATTCTCCAAACAAAGAAAAATCAAACGAGTTAAGTCCATTTCTTAATGCTTCCTTTGGAATTGGTATACAAAATGCTTTAACTATTCCCTGCGTAGAAATACCTAATCTCATTTTTATCGTATTTGTGCCATTAATATCAAGAACCATAACACCAGGCTTCTCATCACAGACATATTTTGCACAGATCTCTACTTCCTTAAATTCATCCAAATCCTCATTTATAACAAGTTCTTTCTTTACTTTATCACCATCATAAAGATATATGGCATTACCACCTTTCCATTCAAGGCTTGTATCCCTAACTACCCATGTGCCTCTTTCCTCTGTATGTATTCCATCTTTATGGATATAGGGAACAAGGAAACCATAGATCTCTTTATTCCAGACAAGAAGAAAGCAAGGGATAAGGAGAAATATCTTATAGCTTAATTTTCTTTTTATAACTTGTTCAAAAAACCAAACAAGCGAATATGCAGAAAATACAATAAGAATTGGGATAAATCCAATCCTATACCTTCCAACAACAAAGATAACAAGGATGGACATCATGAATGAAAAAACAAACAACTGAAGAAGAAGAGTATTTCTTCTTTTTAATAACAAAAGCATTCCAAGAAGCCCAAGAGGTGCAACAAAACCAAAGCCTACAAATATGGGAAGTCTTATCAAAGGAGAATAACTCTTTATCTGGTTGTAATTCATATTATTTGTTACCTCATATTCACCCCAAAAAAGGTATATTTTTCTTAAATAAAGCTTTAAGAATGCTTTTGGTTTTTCTTTTATAAATCTTATTGAATCCTCAATATGTGCCATCTCTCCTATTTCTTCGAGCCTTTTTTTTAACTTTGGAGATTTCGGTGGCATAAGATATTCACCATTTGCATTTTCGTTATTTCCTATCCAGAGGTTAACTGGTCCACTCGTCGAAATCAGGATAAATTTTTTTGTTGCAATATAATTCATAATTGTTGCAGGCATTATGAATAAGAATGTAGAGGCTATAAAAATGGGAAATGCTTTTATTGCCTTTTTTCTAAGTACAATAGCCATCCATAAAAAGATAAAAGGAAAGAATAGCAATATATTTGCCCTTGTTAAGATTGATAATGCAAAAAATAGGGCTGACAGAATAATTACTTTTAAAGATTGATTTTTTTCCAACATAAGAAGGAGAAATATGCAACATGTGTTTAAGAATGCAAACAATGACTCGACTAAAAGTAAACCTTCATGAATTACAAGCATATCGTAAAGAACAGAAATGCCTAATGCAACAAATGCAATCTTTATAGAAAATACCCTCTTTGCAATAAGGAATATAAGAAGACATGTCAAAACACCTAAAATAGAGTTAGCAAGTCTTGCAACATAAAGGTCACGTCCTGTAAAAAAATAAACAAGAGCAAGGAAGTATCCGTATAAAGGGCCGTAAAAATATGGTGTAGGGTGCTTACCAGCCAATATATCCTGTGCCTGCTGGTCATATGTAACCATGTCAGTTCCATAAGGAAGTTGATAGAATGTTGGGTCATACTTCTCGAGCGAATTTATATGACAAATTCTTATAAAAATGGCGATAAAGAGAAGAAGACAAAGCCAAAGATATTCGTTTAAAAAAAGAGATTTAATTTTTCCTATAAATGGTTTTTTTATAAATGACGATTTAGGTATTTTGTTTAATTTTTTCCTTTTTCTCATTGCTTTTTATCCTACCGAAAAACACTAATCCAAACAAAAATAGGACAAGGAATAAAAGGACTATAAAAACTTGTGGAATGATTAAGCGACTTAAGATAAGTGTAAATGTACCAAGAATTATCCCAATAAAGTAAAGAGAAAGAACAGCCTTTGCATGACTTAAACCTAATAAGACAAGCCTGTGGGATGTGTGATCGCGTCCTCCCTCGCTCACTTTTTTTCCGGAAATTAGTCTTGAAATTGTAACGAGGGTTGTATCAAAGATTGGAAGACCAAGGACGATAATCGGTATTGCAAAAGAGAATAGACCACTTTCAGCAAATCTTAGCTTAATCCCAATAATACTTAGTATAAATCCAACGAACATACTCCCTGTATCACCCATAAATATTTGGGCAGGACTAAAATTATATCTTAAAAACCCAAAACAGGCACCAGAAAGGGTGATTGATAAGGATGCTATCAAAAACTGCCCTTCCATAAAAGAAAGGAGGAAGAAAAAGAATGAAGCGATTCCTGCAATCCCAACAGAAAGACCATCCATATTGTCTAATAGATTAAAGGCGTTTGTTATCCCAACAATCCATAGAAACGTAATAGGAATATCGATAGCCGGATTATTCGTAAAAGATACACTTATCCCAAATATGACTACAAGCCAGCAAGCAAGAATTTGAAGTGAAAGCTTAAGGAATGGGGAAAGTCCTTTTATATCATCTGTTAGACCTGTTAAAATGATTATTAAGGATCCCAAAAAAACAGCAAGCATCTCAGAGGATAGCTTTGAAAATAATGAAAAAGCAAGGAGAAAGACAACCGCAATGGAGATACCCCCAAGCAGAGGAATTGGCTCTAAATGAATTTTCCTATGGGATGGGATGTCAATTATCCTAAATTTTAAAGCAATCTTCCTTACAATTGGCGTCCCAATTAATGCACCAAGAAGCGAGGTAAAGAATATAGCAATATAAAGACTTATCATAGTCTTACAATTTTTTCTTTATTTTCAATTCCTGCCGTTGCATTTCTCGTATCAATAACGAGATTTGCCCATTCTACAATGTCTTTATAGTTATAGCTTGTATGGTCTGTTGCAATAATAACACAGTCTTGTTCAGAGATAAACTCTTTTGAGATTTCCTTTGAGTTGAATTCTTTCCCAGAGATAACGATAGACGGGATATAGGGATCATTGTATGAGACAGAAACTTCTGCCTTAAGTAAGAGTTCTATAATAAAAATGGATGGAGAATACCTTGGATCATCTATATCCTTTTTAAAAGCAACGCCCAAAACAAGGACTTTTGAGTTTTTCATTGGCTTTTTTCTTTCGTTTAAAGCAGACGATACAAGAGAAGCAACATATCTTGGCATCATAATGTTTGTCTCTGCAGCAAGTTCGATAAACTTTGTTGAAAAATCGTACTCCCTCGCCTTCCATGATAGATAAAACGGATCAATTGGGATACAGTGTCCACCAACCCCTGGTCCTGGTAAAAATTTCATAAATCCAAATGGTTTAGTAGATGCCGCATCAATCACCTCCCAGACATCGATTCCCATTCTTCTGCAAAGAAGGGTAAGTTCATTTACCAAAGCAATATTTACGGCACGAAATGTATTTTCTAATAGCTTGCATAGCTCTGCTGCCTTTGGAGATGAGACGGGAAAAACCTTTTCTTCTTCTATGATTTGCGAAAATAGAAGAGAGGAAAGTTTTGTTGATTTCTCTGTCAAACCACCGACAACCTTTGGTGTATTCTTTATTGTCCATACTTTATTTCCTGGATCTATCCTCTCTGGAGAGAACGCAACAAAGAAATCGGTATCTACCTTCATTCCTGTTCCCTCAAGTATTGGAACAACAATCTCTTCTGTTGTTCCAGGATATGTTGTTGATTGAAGAATGATTAGCTGTCCCTTTTTAAGATTTTCTTTAATTGAATCTGTTGCAGAAATTATATAAGAGATATCTGGTGCCTTTGCCTTTGTAAATGGTGTTGGAACACAGATAAAGATAATATCCATATCACCAAGTTTTGAAAAATCACTCGTTGCAGAAAGCTTTTTTTCTTTGACGAGGAAAGCTATATTTTCTGTTTTAACATCCGGGATATATGATATTCCTTTGTTTATTTTTTCTATTTTTTCACAATCTATATCAAATCCACAGACAGAAAAACCAGAAAGCCCAAATTCAACAGCCATAGGAAGTCCAACATAACCCAGGCCAATTACCCCAATCTTTGCTTTTTTATCTTTTATTTTTTTCTCAAGTTCTTTCATCCATTAAAAATTGTATCTTACAACCCATTTTTAAGTCAAGAAAAAGACTTTTGACTAAATGTTTAAGCTTATATTTTATAAGAGGAAATCAAGTTTTGGTTATATCACTGGATAGTCCCCGGAAAAACAGGCCGTACAGCAATCAGATGGATTTTTAACGCATGAAAGCATTCCATCGATAGAGATGTATCTTACAGAGTCTGCACCCATAAAGGATTCTATCTCTTCTAACGATTTATTATTTGCAATAAGTTCTTCCTTTGTTGGCGTGTCAATACCATAGAAGCAAGGGAATTTTACAGGTGGAGAGGATATTCTAAGATGAACCTCCGAAGACCCTGCATCTCTTATCATCTTTATTATCCTCCTACATGTTGTTCCTCTAACGATTGAATCATCGACTAAAACAACTTTTTTTCCTTTAAGTATCTCAGGTACAGGGTTAAGCTTAATCTCTACCCCAATCTTTCTTAACTTCTGCTTTGGGTAGATAAATGTTCTCCCGATATAGTGGTTCTGAACAAGCCCAATTTCAAAGGGGACATTTGACTCTTGTGAAAACCCTAATGCCGCCATTGTTCCAGAATCTGGAATAGGAACAACGATATCTGCATCTACCCTTGCCTCTATTGCAAGTTGACGTCCCAATCTTTTACGAACATCATATGGCTTTTCTGAAAATACAAGGCTGTCTGGACGAGAGAAATATATCTGCTCAAATATGCAATACCCATTTCTTACCTTATAATGAAGCTCATGGTCTCCTATGATCCAGTGTTTTCTATCGATACTCATCTGTGGAGATGGTTTTACTGCTTGATATGAATGGATTCCATCTTTATCTATTTTGACAATCTCGCCAGGCAAAACATCCCTTACGTATTCACAGCCAACGAGGTCGAACGCACAGGTTTCTGACGAAACAAAAAATGCTCTATCCTTCTTCCCAATGGAAAGCGGTCTAAAGCCAAATGGGTCACGGACTGCGATCATTTTATCCTTTGTGAGGATAAGAATGGAATATGCGCCTTTGACTAAAGAAAGGGCATAAATAAGACCAAGTATAAGATCCTTTTCTTTTGCCCTTGCAAGTCTATGAAGGATTACTTCAGAATCTGAGGTTGTTTGGAATATCGCGCCTTCTCGTTCCAATCTTCCCCTTAAATGTCCGCTGTTTACAATATTGCCGTTATGTGCTAAAGCTATCTTTAGTCCTGCTCCATATGTAATGAGTAATGGCTGTGCTTCTTCAACCCGGGAAGAACCAGTAGTTGAGTATTTCACATGACCAATTGCCGAATCCCCAGGGAGTTTTGCAAAGTCATCTCTATTGAAAACCTGCGACACAAGACCCGTTCCCCGATGAATGTATAAGTTATCTCCATCCGAGCTTACTATTCCAGCAGATTCCTGGCCCCTATGTTGTAAGGCAAACAAACCAAGATAGACTAAATCTGCCGCTTCTTTAAAGTTAAAAACACCAAATATCCCGCACATGTGTGACTTCTTAAAATTTATTTTTTACTATATCCTTGAAGCCAAATGGGAATATCAGATGCTTCTCTTGGCCCAAGGATTATCTCCCAATCAGGAGATTCCTCCTCTATCTCTCCCTTTATACTTGCAACATATCCTGGGATAACAAGCCTCCTATGGGAAATTTTATCTGCTATTTTACTCTTCTTTATAAATCCTCCAATAAGTTCTCCGTTGAACTTTCCAGCAGCCCATGATGTTAAAACAGAAAGGCCGCCTGTGTCCATAACTATGAGCCATGTTGGAACATGGGATGTTTCGATCTCACCCGATACAATGAAATATGTCAAAGAAAAATTTGTTGTGATAAGGATGGGTGAATCCTTGTCTGGTCCATTTATTTCGTAGATTTTTTCCTCAATT
This sequence comes from bacterium, assembly GCA_003498085.1. Lineage (GTDB taxonomy): Bacteria > UBA9089 > UBA9088 > UBA9088 > UBA9088 > UBA9088. The sequence goes on along the minus strand of DNCM01000008.1, from coordinate 10,531 downwards.
GCCATCGGCCTTTGTGGATCTGTATGGATGTTTAGAGAAAGGACGAGAAGTGGAAATAGTGTTTCGGGATGAAGTTCGGAAAGGACAATGATCGAGCCATATTTTAAGACAAATGTTCCTGCGTAAAGTACCTCTTTCATCAGGTCATCGGTCAACTTATACGGGAAAACGATTGTTGGAAAGCCAAAAGGCCTATATTTTGAAGTTAAAGCCTGTCTCCTTATGAATATCTGATTATAGTAAGCCTCCTTTAATGTCTTTGGAGATGGGTCGAGGACAAGGTCTTTTATTCCTAAATTCATAAGCCTTTCTGTTAGTGAGGAAAGTGCCTCTAAGGTATTTTCTTTTGCAACCAGTGGAAGATTGTTTTCCTTAGCAATGTTTGCCATTTCCTCGAAGTTTTCGTTATCTGCCGCATAAAGGAGGGGTTTTCTTTGTAAAACAACGGGGACTACTTTCCTTAAAGCATCGATATTTCCCGAGAGAATAAAAGGAGCTTCTGAAATTTCGTTTATTTTACTTACCATTTCCAAAAATCTCTCTGGATTTCCTGAGGTATTTTCGAGCATCAAAAGCTTTGCAGAAAGTATAAGACCTATCCTCTCAAATTTTATATTGTTTAATGAATCTACTTTTTTTATCCAAACATCACTATCTTCTGTGTCCTTTATCAAAAGGGTAACCACCGGAGGATGGACGAATGTTTTCTCATGCCTATAAAATACGGTCTCTTCTCCAATTTCGATGCTACTTCCAATTACTACCTTCCTTATCGGTGGAGCTTGGGCATCTGCCAATAAAGCCTTTGTCTCTTCTAATACATATGGACATTTTTCTACCTCAACTTTGCTTGTTGCAAGCTGCATTGCAAATGCAAGGCAGGTTGGGAATCCACACTCCTTACAGTTTGTCTTAGGGAGCATTTTGAATATTTCAATACCTGAAAATGCCATAGCTATATATTACAAACTATTTTTAAGTTACGTCAATTACTACATTTTGGACATATCCCTTTATGACAGGCTCGACAGTATTGTTTTCCACAAGAAGGGCAAGGTTTAAAGCAACGACCGCAGATAATATGGCAATTGTCATCGCATACATAATAACTGTCATAGGGGTTAAAACAAAACTCGCAAGGCAATGGGTCAAATTGCTTAAGAATTGGATTATAAGAAGATGGAAACAGCCTTTCAGAGAGCCTCCTTTTTATGTTTATCCAGAATATGGGTGCGGAGACACTTATGTTAATGGCAGCCAAAGGCTCTATATGAATGCTTAAGCTATATTGAGCAATTAAATCCTGAATCTTTAATCTCTTATCACTTTCAATTATATCAAGCTTATTCCTTAGTTTCTCTACATCTTCTTCTGTACTACCCTTTCGCTCAATTGCCTTTTCTACTTCTATCTTAAGATTCTCATAATATTCATAAATCCTTTTGATATCCCTATTAAGCCTTCTTTCTAAGCTATTTTTAAAATCCTTAAGTCTTTCTGGAATAATATGTGCCGCAGATGTATGTGCCGACTGAATGGCATTTATAAGTAAATCCTTTGAGGCTTCCTGGCCTTGCCCTTGTTCTAGGTTTTCTAAAAGTTCAATGGGATAATCCTCAAATGCTATGCTAGAAAGATTCATACAATTGAGCAAAAACGGCAATATCCCCTCGTTTTTTTCATCGGATATGGCGACATATTTAAAGAAGACCAGTAGATAAGAAAAACCTATAATCTCTGTTTTTTCTAACCTAAAGGTTGCGTTCCTAAAGCCTATTCTTTCATTTATCCCCTTCGCTATCTTTTCCAGATTGAAGTTTGATGAGGGAATGGAAGCATAAGTAAACCCTCCTTCTTTAAAAAGCTCTTTTATTGAAGCAAATAAATAAGAGTCGTATGATGCATCTATTGTCCCATCTTTCTTTTCCCAGGAAAAGCATAAGCTTGCATATTCCGGAATATCAAGGGTTTTTGAAAGCCCCTCTGGAAGGAGAGCATTTAGGGTTTCTTCGTCAATTTTTTCTACATCTGCTCCTTTATAATCCAATATGTCGGCTATAACATCCTGTAATGAACGAACCATATTCATTTACATTTCATAGTCTTGTCCAAATATCTCATCATCCAGTGTTTTTGCTTTAAGATATTCATTCTTTGCCTTTATTAAATCTACCCCTAGTTGCTCAAAACCCCCTTTCAAACCCTCTTGGTTGCTACTGTTTAGCCAGATCTCCATAATTATATCCTCAAACTCTTTATCCTCTCCTAAATACCCAAGTATAGGCTCAATCTCTCCTATGACCATTTCAAACATATTTATCTTACTGTCAAGAATCTCAATGATATAATCCTCAATGGTCTCTTTTATGGAAAGGTTAAAGATAAAAACATCCCTTGTCTGGCCAATACGATGAAGTCTTCCAATCCTCTGTTCTATTTTCATTGGGTTCCAAGGAAGGTCAAAGTTGATTATTGTATTGCAAAACTGGATATTCCTTCCCTCCCCACCCGACTCAGTAGAAACAAGGATAGGAACCTCATCCCTAAATCCCCTAATTGCTACCTCCTTCTCATACAAACTCATACTCCCCCTAAAAACAAGATGGGGTATTTCATGCCTTGTAAGTACATCTGTAATATAATCCAAGGTTTTGATAAACTGAGTAAACACAATCTTTTTCTCATTTGGATTTTTTAAGAGTATCTCCAAAAGTGCCTTCATCTTACTTATCTCTGTAAGACCATCGATTGCCCGAACTATATCCTCTACCACATCCTTTTCTTCTATTTTAAGGAGTGTCTCCCTCAATGCATAAGGGCTACTCCCTGCCTCCCTCAAAAGGAGGCTAAGCATGTGCTTATTAAACCTATTCCTCCTTAAATATTGCTCAATCTCTGTATACGCTGTTTTTTCAAGCCCTGTAGGCTCAAGCCTCATTGTTGTAGCAAATCTTTTTGGAAGTTTTAGGTCTATGGCACTCCTTGTATTCCTTATCATTACCTCTCTTAAAAGTCTCCTTAACTTCTCTTTATCTGCTGATACCTTTAGACTTCCCTTTTTAAGATACTCCTTCTTAAATTGGTGTTCTGTTTTGAATTGTCCAGGCTTAAGAAGGGTAATCAGATTAAAAAGCTCAATTAAGTTGTTCTGGATAGGGGTTGCTGTAAGGAGAAAGATGAATCTTTTCTTTATCTGGTTGATAAGTTTCCAGGAGAGGGTGCCTCTATTTTTTAGATGATGCGCCTCATCAACGACAACAAGGTCATAAAATTCCTCTATGATTATCGGCATATTCTTACTGCTCTTGGCAGTATTGATGGATGCAATGATAAACCTTTGCTTCCAAAATTCTACAGGGTCATCTGTAAAATCAGGATCATCAGTTGTTGAAAAAATAAGCCCAAATTTTACTTCCATCTCCTCCTTCCATTGAGAAACAAGGGAAGCTGGGGTAATGATAAGGACATTTTTTATCATACCCCTGATGAGATATTCCTTTATAAGCATCCCTGCCTCTATAGTCTTTCCCAAACCAACCTCATCACACAAAAGCACCCTCCCCCTAAAATGCTTAAGCACCTTCCTTACTGCCTCAATCTGATAGTAGTATTTATTGACATTTGGAATCTCTTTTAAGCATAAAAGTTCATCAAAGCCCTTCTGTAAGGTAAGATGTGTGTAATCAATTAGCAGCAATGTTTCTTTTAAAGGTAACTCATTTTGAAAGGAAGAAGAGAATGATGCACAGTCAAAAGGCTTTACCTCTACAGAAACAGTATACTGGGGAATGGAAATAACAGGGGCTTTGATTTGCTTTACTTTTTTCTTTGTTTTTTTCTTTGAAACCTTAATCTTTGCAGGCTTCGGCTTTTTTTCTTGTGGTATATATCTTTGCAGACCCCATCCTGTACTTATACGATGTTCTAGAGTCGACATCATCATTTCAAGTTTTCTATTCCTTGTTTTCCCTACCTGAATTTCTTTAAGCTCTTTGGCCTTATAGAAATATTCTTTTGCCTTATCTATATTTCCAAGATCTAACTCTACCTCTGAAAGGAGCAGATATTCGGTCCACCAATTGGTAAGATGGGCTAGCTTAATCAACCATTGCTCGCAAATGTCTGGTCTTTTCCACTCAAAAAGTAAAAATCTTACTACTTCTTCTAATAGCTCGGTATCCTTAGAAATTTATGGAGTAGTTTTAAAATATAACCATATGCCTCCTCAAACTCCTTTTTTCCGAAAGGTTCTTATATGTGTCGTAGTAGTATTCTTCGATTGTCTTTACATCCATTTTTTCAAGATAAACAGAACAATGGTAATTATTATACTTATGATGATGCAAGTTATAATCGGAAAATAAAAGACAAAGTTTTCTTTTTTGATGAGGATATCCCCAGGTAGCTTAAAACTTGGAAAAAATAGAAGCAATACCCCAATCCCTACGATTATACACCCTATAAGGATAAGGAATTTTCCAATCTCTGTCATAATTTCATTATACTTTAAATCTTTCCCATAAGCAACCTCATTGGGTTTATTGTGTGTTTGGAAAATATGGGCACTTCATCCTTCAAAGATTAAAGAGAGCTTCCACAAGGCTTCTGCTGCACGAAAACGGACAGCCCAATCACTATCCTGCAATAGAGGGATAAGTTCAGGTACAACGGATATATTCTTAGAAAGAAGGGTTTTTCCTGCCAGGACTGCATTATAAACTGCCTCATCCCCTAAAAAATAGACAGTTCCGCCATCACCTTGAAATACGATTGGCTGGGGTGCAACGTTAAATTTAGTCAAAGTTTTTTCTACAAGGTTGTGGTATTTGGCGATACAATCCTTAGCTTTTTCTTTAAATCGCTCTCTAAGTGAGGTAGAATCTGCAACATCAAACTTTAATATGGCAATAGTTGCTAAACCTCCCTCCTTAATATCTTTCCATCCCGCTAATCTCTTATGCCACTCCATCATCTATATCTCCTAAAAGTAAGCCTAAACTCTGGACCAACAAGGTCTATCTTCGGCTTTTGTGCGGTATGGTCTATCTGGTCCTTTAGGGACTCTAATAGACAAGATTGTATGCCCATTTATCCTCAATTTTTCCCAAGTAAGAACCGCGTCGGTATAGACTATATAATAAAACCCTCATTCTTTAGAAGAGTTGTAAGGCTTTCTTTTTTTAAAAGCCTATCTATTGTTTTTGTAAGGATATCGGTCTCAATGTTTGCCTTATACCCTAGTTTCATATACTTAAATGTTGTTTTTTCTAATGTGTATGGAATAATACCCACAGAGAAACCCTCGTCGAAAGCATCGACTATCGTCAAAGAGACACCATCGACTGCAATCGAACCTTTCTTTGTAATATATCTTGAAAGTGAAGGCTGTGTGCGAAAATAATATAGATTATTCCTTTTTTCATAAAGGGTTGCAAGGTCATCTATATGGCCTGTTACAAAATGACCGCCTAATCTATCTCCTATTTTCAAAGCCCTCTCAAGATTTACAAAACCTCCTTTTTTTAAAATAGAGAGATTTGTTATTTTCAATGTCTCATCCGATAATTCTGCCGAGAAACTATCTTTATCAATACCAACCACTGTAAGGCATACACCGGAAACCGCAATACTATCTCCAACTTTAAGTCCATCAAGGACATCCTTGCATAAAACACAGATTCTTTTGCCGGTCTCGGCTATCCTTCCTATCTCCTCTACTATTCCAGTAAACATACAGCACCAATTATACCAGAATTCTTTCCTAGTATGGCTTTTTGGATATCCGGAGGAGAAAATGTCTCATTGTAAACAACAGTTTTCACAATATCGACAAGTTCTGGTATTCCATCTATAACTCCACCACCAAGGACAACACACTCAGGATTAATGATATTTGCAAGGTTTGTAACACCAATGCCTATTATTCTTCCTAATTCATCGTTTGTTTTTCTAGTTTTTTTTAGATAGATACCCCCCGCCAATGCTTCAAAACATCCTTTCCTTCCACATCCACATAAAGGTCCGTCGATGTCTATTACCATGTGCCCAATCTCGGATGCCATAAATGAATGGCCATGAACAAGCTTTCCATCGATTATGATCCCACCACCAATACCTGTTCCAATAAAGACGCCTATTAGAGTATTCTTTCCTTTTCCTGCTCCATACTTGTATTCACCTAGTGTCTGGCATCTACAGTCATTATCGATAGATATGGGAGTTTCGAGTCTTTCCTTAAGGATTGAACCAAGCTTAAGATTCCTTATTCTAATGTTTGGGGAAAATATTATTGTTCCTTCCCTTGGCTCTATCTGGCCTGCAATGCCTATGCCAATGCCATCTATTTTTGAGTAATTAAATTTGTTTATAAGCCTAATGACTTGACTTGGAATATCTTTCCTTTCCGTTTTTTCTTCAAATACTCTACCAACCTTTCCATCAAATACTTCGCCTACCCTAATCTTTGTCGCACCGATGTCTATGCCAATCTTCACTTTTTAAGGAAGAGTATGGAAATAAAAAGCATAAAGATTGAGCAGAGGACAGGGACAATGACTGGAGCAATCCATGGTTTTGGGATGAGAAAAAGGATATCTATTGTAAAAAGGGAGTCTGGCCATCTAAGGTAAATATATAAAAAGATATAGTAGAATATGTCCCAGATTGCAAAGATCCATAAGAAATACGCAAACCTTTCCTTAAACTTTGTCCCTGCAAATATTGCAACGCAGAGTAAAATAACGATCGTTCCTGCCTCCCTTGTCTGTTCAATGAAAAAAATCTTATGTCTTATGAGAAATTCCATTATGTCTTGTATGTTTTTAATGTATTTCCATCCATCTTCTGGTAGGATCCTTCTTATATAAATAACAACGATTGCCTCAAGTAAGGCAAAACTTATAGCAAAAATAGTTAATAATGGAAGTTTTCTCATAAGAAAATTATAATCTAATTAACCTGTTCCTTGTCAATTGTTATAATTAGATTTATGGAAGCATACCTTCTTTTGGGCTCAAATATCGGAGATAGAAGGAAAAATATTGAAAATGCTTTATTAGCAATCGGAGAAAAAAATAAAATTGTTAAAGTTTCATCTTTATATGAAACAGAGTCTTATGGTTATAAAGACCAGCCATATTTTATAAATTGTTGCTGTAAAATAGAAACAAAATTTTCTCCGAGGGAACTACTTATTTTTGTAAAAGAGATCGAGAAAAAAATGGGAAGAAAGAATGGTATAAGATGGGGACCAAGGAATATCGATATTGACATACTATTCTATTCAAATATTGTGATAAATGAGAAAGACCTCATCATTCCTCATTATGACCTTGCAAACCGCAAGTTTGTCCTCATCTGCCTTTCAGAGATAGCACCTTATTTTGTTCATCCGGTATTGAAAAAAACAGTAAAAGAAATGTTTGATGAAATAAAGGATTTATGTTCCTGCACACTCCTCAAAGAGTCTTAATGTACGCTCTGGAATTTCCCCAAATCTATTTTTATCTCATGTTATATAAATTTTTGCACATAATACTCTGAGTGTGTCATTTGGTTCTTCCCATTTTGCAAAATGAGAACTCAAAGCTGCCTCAAGTTCATCTATTGATTCAAAATAGCGGTTATGGGTTACCTGCCGTCTTGTAATCCTCCATATCCGCTCAATTAGATTGAGGTAAGGAGAATATGGAGGTAGAAAAACACGGGTGAGGCAATCTCGATTCTTAAAGAAGAACTCTTTTAAGTCTTTGGCTTTATGGTATCGGATATTGTCCAAGATAAGGAATATCCTACCTTCTGTATGTTCCAATAGGTAACAAAGAAAATCCTTAAAAGTCTCTGCATTAAAGACCGCAGCGATGAGAACCTCTCGATTTGGAATTGTAAGTCTTCTATAACATAAATATCCAAATTATATGCAACTATTTTCGTCGTTTTATATAACATAAACTACAATGGGGGAAAGGGGGAACTGTAACCTACCCATAAGCCTGTAAAGGTAAGTCCTGTTTAAAATCTTGACAAGAAAAAAATTTTAGTTATACTTTATAATAAAAATAAAAAGAGGTGTTATAAAATGGAAGTTATAGCTGCTGTGGGATTTATTGCTACCTTTTTGGGCGTATGCATTGCTGTATCTGCCTATTTTAATGGAAAGCACATTAAAGAAGGGGTAGCTGAGATAGGTGGGATGATTCAAGAAATAACAAAGCTTCTTGATAGAATGGATGCAAGGGCAGAAAAAAACCATAGAGAGATTGTAGAGCTTACAGAGAAAAGGCATGGAGAGATTGTAAAGCTTACTACGGAATTTCATAGAGAGATTGTAGAGCTTACAGAGAAAAGGCATGGAGAGCTTATAAGGCTTTTTGGAAGGCTTTTTGAATTTCATTCTATTCAAGGTTGAAAGGCTATAAATGCAAAACGAAAATTATGACCCTAATCTTAAGCAAACCGATATAATAATAAAGAATGACCAGATTTTTTCTATTAGGTTTTGTTTTTTTCATTTCTATTGCTCATACTGCTTCCTGGCAGGAATACTTCCAAGATGGAACATTAGAACAAACAACCCTGTCCAACACCCCAGGAACAAAATGGAAAAGAACACATAGTGCATCCCTTAAGCTTTCCCCTCAATACCCCCAATTTCAGAGAAGGGAATGGGAGCCTTTGGCTAGAGATGTCCAAGGAGACCGTCCTGAATTAGGAGATATAGATAACGATGGCGACCTTGACCTTTTAGTAAGTGGGTGGAAAGGAACTATCTCTGTATTTGAAAACACAGGAACAAAATATAATCCAATATTTACACTAAAAAAGTATTTTGTTATCCCTGGCGAAGAAAATGGATATAAAACCCAAGGCGGCCTAACCCTTGGTGATATTAACAAAGATGGATTATTGGATATATTGGTCTCTTATGAAAAAAAAGAAAATGGAAGCTATACATATAATCTTTATGCCTATAAAGGTATAGAATCCTTTACTTGGCAAAGATACCCAGCTTGGGATGTCAAAGACATTCCTGTAAAAACAAATCTATGGTCTACTCCAGCACCAGAACTAGGTGACCTTGATAAAGATGGAGACCCTGACCTTATTCTCTTTTATATGGAAATGGGAACAAAGTCGGGTTTTTGGTATGACCAAGTATTTATTGCTTACGAAAATAAGGAGGGAACATTCACCAGAAAACCAGAATGGGACCCTCCACTTAGATATAATTATTATATTGGATATGGGGCAAATCCAAAATGTGAACTTGTAGACATAGACAACAACAATATGCTTGATGTACTATTTAGTAATGATGAATGGGGGCAAATATATCTATATAAAAATATAGGCACACAAACCCCAATTTGGTCTTCCTGGCAAAGATTCCCATACCTAGGGCTATCAGGCGACATTATTACGGGAGCACCAGGATTTGCTGACCTTGATGGAGATAGTGATTTTGATATGCTTATAGGAGGTATGGATGGTATTATAATTGCCTTTGAGAATATAGGTGATTCCTATAATGCAAATATGAAGCTTAAACAAAAACCAGAGCTTTATGGGTATCATATTACATTAGGGGTTGCCTTTGCTGACTTTGATGATGACATTGATTACGATGAGGTCTATGGTGAGGGTTTTACAAGTTGTGGGGGTTCATATTTAGTTATTTTATCAAATTTAGGTTCTCCTGAAGACGTAAACTTTTTTGTTAGAAAATGGCTTGGTGGAATTGCTTTACGAGAAGATTATGACATTCGCCACACCTTTTCTTCCCCCACAATTGCTGATATGGATTATGATGGAAAGCTGGATATTTTTATCTCTCAGTATTATGATGGTATAGGTTATGGTGTAGCCTGTTTTCGTAATATAAGCACTCAGACAAACAAGATTTCCTTTGAATGGAAAAAGCCCTGGGATATAACTGGCACCTACCTTATGTCTCTAGGATTAACGACCATAGATACAGATTCCCCATCTCCATTTCTCATAGACCTGGATAGTGATAAAGACTATGATTGTATTCTTACTACAACCAATAGATTTCTTATCCTGGAAAATACTGGCTCAATAACATCACCTGTTTGGACAAGAAACCAGATATGGGAGGAACAAATAAGTTGGAGGGACTTAGGATATGGAACATATACAGAATTCGCACCACAAAACATTTGGAGATCAATAGGCTTTGTCTTTCCAATAGCTATGGACCTAGATGGTGATAACCTTGAGGACTTAATATTTACAGGCTCTCCAGGTCTTTATATCTACAAACGGCTTGGAACACTAACATCTCCATTTTTTCAAAGGATGCCAGAATGGGAAAATAACCTAAGACCCCTAATTAAAACCTGGGACCCCACCTGTAGCGTAGATATTGATAATGATGGAGACTATGATCTAGCAATTGCTTATCGTGGCTCAGGTCCTCTCATTCTCATCAACAAATCCCCCCATAATTTAATTGGCACCTACACCTCCTCCATCTTTGATGCCAAAAGCATTGTTCCCTTTGAAAAAATAA
>DNCM01000084.1 GCA_003498085.1 bacterium | reverse complement strand
ATAGTGATAGGTAAATATAGTACAAAAAAATTTTTTAAGCCCCTGTAATATCAAGGCTTTAGCGAAAATAATGCGGAATGAGGCCAAGAAGCCTCTTTTGAAAGTTAAAAAATAAAGAAAAAAGAGAAATTAAAGATGAATTATTTTATCTTTTGTTTTTTACAAGAATTACTGTAAGTTTCCGATATTTAATTGACATAACAGGTTTTTTGTCATATCATAATATCATAAATTTATGAGCGTTCTTATTGTTGGTTCAATTGGGATTGATTCTGTAAAAACACCATTTGGCGAGGCTTCTGATGTTTTGGGTGGCTCTGCTGTTTATGCCTCTGTCTCCTCTTCTTTCTTTAATAAAGCATTCATTATATCTGTCGTTGGTAGTGATTTTCCCGATGAATATATGGAACTTCTTAAATCCTATGAGATTGATATAACTGGCGTTGAAAAAATACCCGGGCAGACATTTAGGTGGAAAGGTTATTACACATATGAACTTAATGAGGCAAAGACATTAGAGACACAACTTAATGTCTTATCTGAGTTTGATCCTGTACTTCCAGATAGTTATAGAAATCTGCAAGACCCGCATATCTTTCTTGCAAACATTGACCCAGATTTGCAAATTAAGGTATTAGACCAGATAAAAAATCCAGAACTTGTAGTATTAGACACTATGAACTACTGGATTGAGAATAAGCCAGAATCTTTAAAAGAAGCGATGTCAAAGGTTGATGTTATGGTTCTTAATGATGGCGAAGCAAGGGAATTAACAGGTGAGCCAAATCTTGTGAAGGCATCAACAAAGATTAGAGAACTTGGACCAAAAAGGGTAATAATAAAAAAGGGCGAACATGGTGCTTTGATGTTTTCAGATGATAGCATATTTTCCGCTCCAGCATATCCCCTAGAGTTTATATTTGATCCAACAGGTGCAGGTGATACATTTGCAGGTGGGCTAATTGGCTATCTCTCTGATGTCCATGGAAATAAAGAGGAGGATTACAGGAAGGCAGTAATCTTTGGTTCTGCAATGGCATCATTTGTTGTTGAGGATTTTTCCCTAGAAAGAATGAAAATCTTGACATGGGATGATATAAAGGAAAGGTATTATCAATTCAAGACACTTTCCCATTTTGAGCTTATATGAAGATAGGTCTAATTGGCTTAGGAACAGTGGGGCAAGGAGTGGCAGAAGTATTGCTTGAAGGGAGCTTTCCTTCTATTTCTCTAATCAATGTTTGTGATATCGATAGAAAAAAAGCTAATATTGCTCCCCATATATTTACAGAGAATCCTAATGATATCTTAGATAATCCAGAGATAGATGTTGTTGTTGAGCTAATTGGTGGCATTGAACCAGCAAAGACATATATAAAAACTGCCCTTTCCAATGGAAAAGATGTTGTAACTGCAAACAAATTACTTCTCTGTTCTTGTTGGAAGGAAATTATGAGCTGTGTCAAAGACAATGGGAGAAAGATTCGCTTTGAAGCATCTGTTGGTGGTGGAATTCCAATTATCTCATCTATAAATCAAGCTCTCGTTGCAAACAGGATTTCGGGAATATATGGAATAATCAATGGAACAACAAACTACATCTTAACAAAAATGTTTGAGGAAAAAAGAGGTTTTTATGAGGTTTTAAAAGATGCTCAGGAAAAGGGGTTTGCAGAGAAGGATCCTTCTTTGGATATAAATGGAGACGATACCCTCCATAAGCTTTTTATTTTATCCTGTCTTTCATTTGGAAAAATGGTTGACATCGGTTCAATTTATAAAGAAGGTATATCAAGAATAAAAGGGCAAGACCTCTTATATGCAGATAGTCTAGGCTATTCCATTAAGCTTCTTGGTATTGCAAAGGAAAATAACGGTAGTTTGGAAATAAGGGTTCACCCTGCAATGATTTCAAAGGATCACTTACTTTCCTCTGTCTCTTATAATTACAATGGGATATATATCATAGGCGACCTTACAGGACCTTTACTTTTCTATGGTCAAGGTGCGGGTTCTCTACCAACAACATCCGCTGTTATTGCTGATCTGCTTAGTCTGTCAAGTAATGAAGGGTTTGCAATACCAGATGTAAAATCCGTAAGTTGTTTTCTGATGGATGAGCTTAAGTTAAGATATTACATAAGGTTCATGGCAATTGATAAACCTGGTGTGCTTGCTATGATTTTTGGTGTTTTGGCAAAAAATAATATAAGCATAGAATCCTGCATACAAAAAGAAAGAGGAGAGGTTGTTCCGATTATAATAACAACGCATGAAACATTGGAGGGTAATGTTATAAAGGCAATAGAAGAGATCGACAAATCACCTGTAATAAAAGAAAAAACTCTAACAATAAGAATTGAGGAAATATGATAAAAACTAAAAATTCAAAGCTAATAGAAAGAGCCGAGGTTCTTGTTGAGGCACTTCCTTATATCAAGGAGTTTTATGGCAAGTATATTGTCATAAAATATGGTGGTTCTGCAATGGTTGAAGACGAACTAAGAGAATCATTCGCTATCGATTGCGTTCTTTTAAAATATGTTGGAATAAAACCTGTTGTTGTCCATGGTGGCGGTCATTTAATTTCAAAGGTTATGACAAGAATGGGAATGGAAGTAAAATTTCAAGATGGATTGAGGATAACCGATAGTGAAAGTATGGAAGCGGTTGAAATGGTCCTAGGAGGAAGGATAAACACAGAGATTGTGTCATTATTAAACAAACATGGTGCAAAAGCAATCGGCCTTTCTGGCGCAGCTTCGAATATGATTCTAGCAAAGCCAATAGATGGATTAGGTTTCGTAGGTGAAGTTTTAAAAATAGCCCCGGAGCCATTACACATCCTTGACGATTCTGGATTTCTTCCTATTATTGCCCCAATTGGTATTGATGAAGGAGGAAGAAGGTATAACATCAATGCGGATACCGTGGCAGGAAAAGTGGCTATCAACCTCTCTGCTGAAAAACTGATTGTCTTAACAGACACAAAGGGTATTTATGATGGAAAAAAATTCCTTTCCACAGTAAAGGCAGAGGATATCAATCGTTTGATAGAGAAAGGCTCAATAAAATCTGGTATGATACCAAAGGCAAAAGCTGCAGTGGATGCAGTTTTAAATGGAGTGAAAAAAACCCATATAATTGATGGGAGAGTAAAACATAGTATCCTCCTTGAACTATTTACAGATTCTGGTATCGGAACCCAAGTAGTTAGTAATTACAGCTAATTGTATATTTCTAGGCAAGCGTAAGTATTTATATAACCCAAACCAATTACTTTTTTTTTAAATCCCTGTAATATCAAGGCTTTAACAAAAATAATGCGAAATAAGGGTTAGATTTATCTGAGTATTTGAAAGTCTCAATTTCTTATTGCTGAATAATAATTTCAACTATTTAGTTCTTGATTTGTCTGTGCCAATTTACCTTAGCTATTCTTTAATCACTATATCTGCTAAACCTCCTTCTTCTCGAGTCCTTTCACTCCAAAGAAAAGGGGAACAAAAAAAACAAGAAAAGAAAAGCTAAGAAACATTCCGATTACAAACCAAAGCTTATTTATAAACTCGTTATAAGAAAATCTGTTTAGGGCATAAAACTGAACTGGAACAGCAATCAGGAGGACGGATGTTATTACATAAAAACAAGAAGCAATGGCGTTTATTGTCCCGCCAAATCCAGAGACAATCCTTGCAGGATTTGGGTTTTTAAAATCAGGAAACAGAGCCCCAAGCCCAACGGATAAAGAACAAAGTCCGATTGTCATAATACCTATCATAGAACAAGAAAGGAAGTATCCTATTTTTTCTGTTGCAAGGATAGTATTTAGAAAAGATATTAATCCTACACTGATTAAGAAAAATACGGAACTAGAAAGAAAAAGCTTTTGGAAGATGAGCGTAGTTTTCGTAACAGGGGATATCAGTATTATCCAAAATCTTCCTCCTTCAAGGCTTAAAAGTGGAAAGACAAACCTTGTTGTAAGGGTTGATGTAATTAGGCCAATAGCACAAATATTTAAGAATAAAACAAGATTTTTCCAATATTCTATATCAATTTTGTAGGGTGACCTAGGAAGGTTAAGGGTATAAATAAAGATTATTCCAAAGAAGATCAAAAATTGGGCAATTTGGACGGGATCTCTTAAAAATACGGTGATATCCTTACTACATAAAGCCTTAAACTTTTTTGGAAGGAAAAATAAGGGTAATTTTGTAAAAACAAAGATATTTCTGTGTTTTGAATGGGAACCGGAAGATTCTATACGGTCTATTCCAGAAAGATAAAACCGGCTACCGAGATCCTGAAGAATGACAAGAAAAAATACTGCATTGCTTGCTATAACCATAAGATAAAAGACTCCATCGAAGACATTTCCGTCTTTAATGAATTTTATAAGAGAAACAAACCAATATGAAGGAAGAAGTGGGTGCGTTGAAAATCCCATGGAATCAATAAGTTTTCCAAAAAACACAAATGGCTGATCTGGAATTTCCTTAAATATCCCGAATTTTAAACAAAATAAAAAAAGTGGAAAAACAAGAACTAAAAGGCCGATGATAAAAAGATTTCCCTTTTTCATAGGAAAAAATAGTGAGAAAAAGACTAAAAGACATGAGCCAATAGAGCAAGAAATAATAGCAAGCAGGGGAAGCGAAATAAGGATAAATGGCCAGATAATAAATGATTTGCCCACTCCATACCCGAAAAGAAAAGGAATGGAAAGAAGCACAGGTGCCCACGATGAAAGGATGAGAGACTCTAAAAACTTCATATTAAATATTGATGATTGTGAAATAGGAAGGCTCATCAATAATGAAACTTCTTTTGACATAAACATTGTTGAAAGCGAGGTTATTAGACTTGAAAAAACAAGGAGTGAAAATATAACAAAAAAAAACAAAAAAAGCCCCCTTTCAATAAGCAGATCTCCAAATGGAAATATAGAAACAAACCTGCAGGCTTTGTAGACAAAAAAGAATGTTAAAAAAAGAAGAACAAAAGAAAGCAAAGAAACAAAAACAATTTTTAGCAAAGAATGATCTTTAGGTATAGTGATTATTCTATTTTTAAGCAATAAAAGTTTAAGTTTAAACATTAAAAGTTATTATAACTATCAAATTTGTTTCTGACAACAAAGTTTTATGAGAACAATAGAAAGTATTCCAAACTCCAAACATTTTTCAAATATTCCTTGACAAGGGACAATTTTTAATGATAAATTTTCTTTATGCTTACAATTATTACGATATGTTTTGTTATCGTAACCTGCATTTTGCTTGTTGTGGGAATATGCTTTGTCTTTTTTATTTTCGAGGCAAAAAAGGTACTAAATGAAGTTAGTGAGCTTGTTGGATGGATAAGAAGCGAACTTCCAGATAACGTTTCTTCAATAAAGGGATTTGTCAATGAAATTAGAACAACAAAAGAAACTATAAAGCGTAAGGTTATTACACCTATTGCAATAATTCTTGGAATATTCACAGGGATAAAAACTGGTTTGAAAATTTTTCTAAAAGGAGGTGAAAAGAATGGCTGAGGAAAAACAAGGCAATCTTTCCATCCTATTTACCTTTATAGCGGGTGTATTTTGCGGAGTATTGGCTGGAATTCTTCTTGCACCATCTCCAGGAAAGGAAACAAGAGAGAAAATTAAAGAAGGAGCAGAAAAAATAAAGGAAAGTGCTGATAGCGTGGTAAAAAAGGTAGTTAAGATTGGGGAAGGTGTAGTTGAAACAATAAAAGAGGGAGCTCCTGAGATTATAGCAGAAGTAAAGACAGAGTTAAAGAATAAAAAGTCAGCTATTGCTCAAGCAGTCGAGGCAGGAAAAAAAGCAGTGGTTGAGGAAATTGAGAAGATAAAGCAAAAAGCTTAATGAGGCATTTCCTCTTTTTTCTTATTATTTTTATCATTGGCTGTTGTAAATTAGATACAGAAAAACAACTTCAAAAAGAAATAAATGTAAAAAAAGAAAATGCTTATTTTTTAAAGGCGCAAACTTATTTTGAAAAAGGAAGCTTAACCTTTGCAGAGGAAGAGGTAAAAAAGTCTTTACAAAATAATCTTGATGATCCAAAATTATGGTTTCTCCTTGGAAGAATTTATGATAAAAAAAATGAAGATAGTAAGGCAATAGACGCATATGTTAAAGCTATACAACTTTCCCAAGAAAATTTAGATGAAAAGACTAGTACCTCTACTTGTGCTTCTCCTTTTATGCTGCCATTGCAAAAAGGAGATTATAAAGAAAAACCATAATTTTACTGAAAATATTTACAAAACAGATTACGGGCTTTCAATTAAAATACCAAAAGAATATAAAAAAATAAATGAAACTAGTGACGGTGTTTTATTTTCCAAAGGAGGAAATGAAGATATTGCAATCCTTTTATGGACAGAAGATGTTCCTATTCTTAAGAAATTCTATACTCAAACAAAAGAGGCAATTATTTTTAAATTGGAAAACCAAGACGCTTATCTGTTGACAAAAAAGGAAAAAATAGGCTTCGGAAGATATGTAAATGTGCGGCTTGAGATATTCCCAGAAGGAAAGGATATTCAGATTACGGTCCTTGCAAGAATAAAAGAAAAGGATTATGAAAAGATAATAGCAACACTTTCTACAATAAAGATAGAATGAGAACTAGGTTTGCGCCTGCACCAACAGGTTATCTTCATATTGGAGGGGCAAGAACAGCACTTTTTAATTGGCTCTACACAAAGAAAAATAATGGATGTTTCTTACTTCGTATTGAAGATACCGACTTACAGAGAAACAGAGAAGAAGCAGTTTCGGGAATCCTTGATGGTTTAAAATGGCTTGGTTTGGAATGGGATGAAGGACCATATTTTCAAAGCGAAAGAATCCATATCTATCAAGAATATGCAAAGAGACTTATGTCGGAAGAGAGGGCATATCTTTGTTTTTGTAGCCAAAATGAATTAAGCAAGATGAGAAAAAAACAAACAGAAGAAGGAAAACCACCTGGATATGATGGAAGATGCAGAAATCTTACGAAAAAACAAAGATTCATTTTGGAAGCAACAAGAAAACCAACGATAAGATTTTCTATTTCCGAAGAAAAAATAATATTTTTTGACTTAATCAGAGGTGAACTTGAGTTTGATACCAAAACTATATCGGATTTTATCATTGTTCGTTCGGATGGCATCCCAACATACAACTTTACTTGCGTTATAGATGATAGTCTTATGGGAGTAACCGATGTTATAAGGGGAGAAGATCACATTTCAAATACGCCAAAGCAGATTTTGCTTTACAAAGCATTTAATTTTAATCCCCCGCGGTTTGCTCATCTCCCCCTTATATTTGGCCCCGATAGAACTCCCTTATCCAAAAGACATGGGGCAATGGATGTTTTGGAATATAAAAAAGAGGGATTTTTACCTGAGGCGATGGTAAATTACATTAGCCTACTTGGCTTTTCAACCGAAGATTCAAAGCAGATAATGAATAAAAACGAACTTGTTTCTTTGTTTTCATTAGAGAGGGTTCAGAAATCACCCGCAA
>DNCM01000160.1 GCA_003498085.1 bacterium | reverse complement strand
CTGCCTTCGGCAGGCTTCGAGTTCCTTCTCTGCCCAA
Source organism: bacterium (assembly GCA_003498085.1). GTDB lineage: Bacteria > UBA9089 > UBA9088 > UBA9088 > UBA9088 > UBA9088. The sequence goes on along the minus strand of DNCM01000160.1, from coordinate 2,660 downwards.
TCTTAAATATTCCCAAGCGGCCGATGGGACTCGAACCCACGACGTCAAGCTTGGGAAGCTTGCATTCTACCACTGAATTACGGCCGCAACAAGATTTAGTATAAAGCCAGGATATTTTTATGTCAATAATTTTCTCTAAGGAAATAAATGGAAATAATAGATAAAGATTAAGAATTAAAAATTTCAATTTAAAGTTGACGGAATAACAAAAATAGTTTATAATTAAATAAAAAATAAGGAATCTGGAATGTTTAAGAGGCAAAAGAAGATCTATTTATCCTTAAGAAAAAGAAGCAAAAATGCATAAAAAAACATTTCCAAAAGACCCAAAAGAGGCATTTAATCAAGCAAAAAGATATTTTGCTAATGCTAAAGAGACATTGACAAAAAGCCCTATTGAATATGGTATTTACAAGGATGAAAAATATGTAAAAGAGGCATCTGCTATGGGATACCTATCAGCCCTATCCACAATAGATGGTTATCTTTTGTCTATTAACACACCAAGAGACAAGCTTCCAACATCCATAGAAGAATACACAAAGGCTTTATACAAGATTCCCCATAACGGAAAACTAATGGCCGCTATTAAAGTTGTCTATGAAAACCTCCACATTTTTGGCTATTACAGGGGAGGGATAGATGTTAATATGATAAAATCAGGGTTTAAATCAGCAAAGTTTATAATTGATGTTCTATCTCAAAGAACAAAAAATACCGAAGGGGTTGAATGATAAATATGATTTTTAAAAAGCAAAAGCTGAATATACTAAAAATCGATGAATTTCAAAATTATTAAACTTATTAAGGATTTGTAAAAAAATGCCGATATATTATATGAAAGGATTTTTTATTGTTATAATGATATTGACAAATATAGAAATCATAGTGTATAATATCTTATTATTTTTAATAAAATTAAAAAGGAAATTGAATTGAAAAAAAATAAGTAAAATAAGGAGGAAAAGATGAGTAAAGCAAGCACAAAATTGTTGTTTCTGATAGGGTTTGGAATATTTTTGGGAATGGCGAAAGAGCTTTATGCAGGTTGGGGGACATTTACCCTTTATATAAAGCCAGGGAGAATAATGCAATTTCAGTGGGCAACAGAAACGGGGAAGACATATGACCTTCAAAGGTTGGAGGGAGGAACTTGGATTACAAAAAAAACTAATATTAATCCAGGTGATGTGGATACTACTATTGGTCCCAGTGATAGGGAGTGTCAATACCAAATTATTAGGAAACCAGATGGAGTTGAGTCTGATAACTCCCCTAGGGGTTGGGCAGATTCTACACCACCTACAGAAATAAGCGTTTTTGATGTAACCTCATGGCCACAGTCCCCATATGGAACTCTTACTTGGGGAATTCCGGGTGATACTAATAAAGATAAAAATGGCGGCCAGTTCTATTTCAAGTTATATCGTAAGGAGAGTTCGCGTCCATTTTGTAGCAGTGACAACCCTCCTGATGAGTCAGACCTTATTGCAGTAATCAAGGCACCAAAGCCTTATGATACAGGGCAATCCTTTTCTTGTATTGATGGGGGAACAACCATAGAAAATTCTATTCGAAACCCTTCGTGGGGATATTTTTCTTGGGTAAAGGAAAATAGTGAGCCAAAAAGAGGGACCCAATATACTTATGTTGTAAAAGTTGTTGACCAGGCTGGTGTTTGGATTGTATGGGATGATTATTACCCCATTGCCACAGATTCTGCTGTTTCTGGCAACCAATCACCCATTGTAAAATTTAACAGTAACCAAAGTATGCTTATCACTCCAATAGATGATCTTTCTGCCTCTGGTGTTATTGACCAGGGAATCAGGCTTAATTGGACAGCGGCAACCCAAACCCTTGGCACAGGCTATTACTTTGAAATTTATCGCTCCACAATGACATTAACAGGCCAAGGGACATTAACTCAAGGTTCAATTACCACTTCTGGTCCCTCTAATCCATATTATATTGGCCAAACAAACACCCTTACCTATTTGGATACAACAGGGGTTCAGGGAACCTATCGTTATTCCTATGCAGTCTTGATTTACGATCCACATGCTGATGGTGGAAGTGGTGTTTCAGAACGCTCTCCCCTTTCTAATGACTGCACAATCCTAGCTGACTGGAAGGCTCCAGATATAGCTAATATCTATCCAACAACAGACAATCCTGCATATCAAAAAGGAACAGGAACCCTCATTGTAGAATTTACATATACAGAAGCAAATCCACAGACCTGTACAGTAGCCATAGAAGGAACAGCCTTCTCAACAACAACGACCTTGCCTGATACTCCACTTCCTGGAGGAACAGACAAACCTGGCTCTGCAACTCTCGTGTTTAAAGACCTTGTTGATGGAGCCGCTACTATAACTGTGACCATTATTGATAAATCAGGGAATCAATCAACCTGCACATCACCTTCATCTTTAATAATTGATAATGTTCCACCAACCGTTAATGCAGGGCCAGATGTAACAACAAATACAACATTCATCCAAGATGCAACAACATCTGATGTAGGAAGTGGAATAGCAACATGGGCTTGGACAGCACCAGCAAATGTAGTATTTAGTAATCCAGCCATAGAAGATCCAATCATCTCTGCTACTGTAGATGGAACCTATGTAGCCACACTTACAGTAACAGATAAT
>DNCM01000157.1 GCA_003498085.1 bacterium | reverse complement strand
TAAGGAAAGATTTCTATTTTTTTGTTTTTTTATATAAATTTTATAAGTTGGGGAAGTTCTGAGAACTATTTACAAATATTTTTATTTTTAGTATAATACTTTTTAATGAAAAAATTTGTCCATCTCCATTGCCATTCTGAATATAGCCTTTTGGATGGCGCAGCTAAAGTAGAAAACCTTATCAGAAAAGCAGAAAGCCTAAAAATGCCCTCACTTGCAATAACAGAGCATGGAAATCTCTTTTCTTGTATAAAATTTTACAAACAAGCAATGACACATGGGATAAAACCCATAATCGGATGCGAGGTTTATGTTGCAGAAAACTTAAGAGAAAAAAAACCAAAAGAGATCTTTTCTCATTTAACCATTCTTGTAAAAGACGAAATTGGCTACCACAATCTTATAAAGCTAGTAAGCATAAGCTATCTTGATGGTTTTTACTACAGACCAAGGATAGACAAAAATCTTCTTTTTGAATTAGGAAAGGGTTTAATTGTCCTTTCTGGATGCCAGAGGGGGCCAATTTCAAGGCTAATATTAGAAGAAAAAATCGATGATGCAGAAGAGGAAGCATTAGAATACTTAAGTGTATTTGGCAATGAGAACTTTTTTCTTGAGATTTTAAACCACAACATACCTGAAGAAAAAACAATAAAAGATGGCATTGTTGAAATAGGAAAAAAGCTTTCCATCGGCATTGTTGCAACAAATGATGTTCACTATCTAGAAAAAGATGATTATGATGCACATGATGTCCTTCTGTGCATTCAAACGGGAAAGAAAAGAGATGATGAAAAAAGGCTTAAATTTTCAACAGATGAGCTTTATTTTAAAAGTGAGGAGGAAATGAAAGCCTTATTTTCAGATATTCCTGAGGCGATAGAAAATACTCATTATATCTCAGAAAAATGCAACTTAGAACTTGAATTTGGAAGACTTCATCTCCCACGCTATAGAAGAGGTAGTTCTTCTTTTGACGAAACCCTCCATAATCTGTGTATTGAGGGTTTAAATGAAAAATATCCTCATGATGAAACTGCAAGAGAAAGACTTGAGTATGAGCTTTCTGTTATCTCAAAGATGGGGTATTCTGGATATTTTCTCATTATTCACGACCTTATAAGCTATGCAAAGAGAGAGAATATCCCTGTTGGTCCAGGAAGGGGTTCTGTTGCAGGTTCTCTTGTTGCATATTGTCTAGGGATAACGGATATTGATCCCCTAAAATATGGCCTTCTTTTTGAAAGGTTTCTCAATCCAGCAAGGGTAACGATGCCGGATATCGATATAGACTTTTGCTATAGAAGGAGAGACGAGATTCTCGGATATGTAGCAGAGGAATATGGAAAGGAGCAAGTTGCCCAAATTATAACATTTGGAACAATGCTTGCAAAGGCAGTGATAAGAGATGTTGGGAGGGTTCTTAATTTTTCTTATTCTGAATGTGATAGGTTAGCAAAGCTTATAGGTAATGAACCAACCCTTTCTGATGCCTTAAAAAATGTTCCTGATTTTGCAAGAGAATATGAAGATGAAGAGAAGAAATTCCTTATTGATATTGCAATGAGGCTTGAGAGGCTTGTAAGACATGCATCAACCCATGCAGCAGGGCTTGTTATAGGAAATAAACCCCTAATTGAACTTGTTCCTTTATACAAAGATCCTCAAGAAGGAAGGATAGCAACCCAGTATTCAAAGGATGACCTTGAAGAGGTTGGTCTTCTTAAGATGGACTTCCTTGGACTTGTAAATCTTACTGTTATTGAGGATACTATAAATCTCATCAAGGAAAAGAAAGGGATAGAGATTGATATAAGAAAAATTCCCTTAAATGACAAAAAAACTTATGATCTTCTTTCATCTGGAAGTTCAACAGGTCTATTTCAGCTTGAATCATCAGGGATGCAGGATTTGTTAAAGAGGATACAACCAACAAACTTTGAAGACCTAATCGCAATCCTTGCATTACATAGACCAGGGCCTTTAAAGTCCGGAATGGTTGCAAGCTTTATAGAAGGAAAGCATGGAAGAAAAAAACCAGAGTATTTCAGCCATTCTTTAAAATCAATCCTTTCTCCAACATACGGAGTTATCGTCTATCAAGAACAGGTAATGCAGATTGCAGAGGTCCTTGCAGGATTTTCAAAACAAGAGGCGGATGAATTAAGGAGGGCTATGGGAAAAAAAGACGAAAGCAAGATGAAAAATTTAAAAGATGAATTTATAAAGGGATGTATAAGGCATAACCATAGTTCTAATTTGGCAGAAAAAGTATATGAATTATTGAGCAGGTTTGCAGAGTATGGTTTTAACAAGTCTCATTCCGCCGCATATGCTATAATTGCCTATCAAACATCCTACCTTAAAGCAAACTATCCAGAAGAATTTATTGCATCCCTACTTTCATGTGAATTGAACAATCAGGATAAAATAACATTATATGTTGGTGAGGCAAGAAGGATGGGGATAAATATCCTTCCCCCTGATATAAATGACCCAACCGTTTCATTTGCAATTCGTGATAATGGTATAAGGTTCTCCCTGGCAGCGATAAAGCATGTTGGAGAAAGTGCAACAAGGTCAATTGTTGAGGCAAGAAAGGATGGACCATTCACTTCTATTATGGATTTTTGTGAGAGGGTTGACTCAAGATTGGTAAACAAAAGGGTTATTGAAAGCTTAATAAAGGTTGGGGCATTTGATGGTTTTGGTTTAAAGAGGGCATCTCTCAGTCTCGTTGTTGACGAAGTATTGCAAAAGGTAGGACGGGCAAAGAAAAGTAAGCAGACAACTCTTTTCGAAGAAATAGACGAGGTAAAACTTCCGGATGTTCCAGAATGGAAAGAGGGAGAAAAACTTACTCTTGAAAAGGAGTTTTGTGGCGTTTATTTCTCCGGACATCCTTTAGAGAGATTTAGAGAAAGGCTCCTTCGATATAGAAACATTTCATCAATCATCGACGATAGCGATGGGAGTCTTGTAACAATAGCTGGAATGATAAAGTCTGTAAAAAAGACAAAGACAAAGAATGGTGAAGATATGGCATTTATCCAAATTGAAGACCTGAATGGAAGTTGTGAAGGTATTCTATTTCCAAAGGCTTATCAAGCTTATAATTCTTTTCTTAAAAAAGAAGATGCTGTTGTTGTAAAAGGAAGGGTAGACAAAAAAGATGATATAAAACTTATAGCCAATGAAATTTTGGAAATCGATGAACAAGGACCTACTTCCTGCCATCTTCGACTAAATCCTGATGATAGCGAAAAGAAGCTTTATAAAATAAGAGATATAATCTCTAACTTTTCCGGGAATTATCCATTTTATATTCATATCCAAGACAGTGGAAAAGAAAGGGTTTTTGTAGTCTCTCCTAAATTTTATGTTGATATCAACGAAGAGTTGATTTTTTTTATGAAAAATATTGCTGGGGAAGAAAATATATGGGTTGCTTAGAAAATGCAAAGAACAATAGATAGAGAGGTTTCTATTTCTGGGATTGGCCTCCATACAGGGGAGCAGATAGAAATGACTCTAAAGTCTGCACCAGAAAATACAGGTATTGTTTTCATAAGAAAGGATATGAATAAGAAGGTTCCGGCAAAGCTTTCTTACATCTTCTCATCATATAGGGAAATAGCACTAAAGAAGGAAGATGCCGAAGTCCATACAGTTGAACATCTACTTGCAACCCTTACTTCTTTTTCTATTACAAATCTATTTGTTGAACTTGGTGGTCCTGAACCACCAGCTATGGATGGGAGCGGGCTCTCTTTTGTTAAGCTTATAGAGGAAGCAGGGGTAAAGAATCAGGGAGGGAAGATAAAGGTTATTTCCATAAATAGACCCATTGAAATAGTTGAAAATGGAAGGTCTATATCTATCTATCCATATGATGGTTTTAAGATATCTTATACGGTTGCATTTGACCACCCTGTTGTCCAGAGTCAGTCAATTGAGATTGAGCTTAGTGAGGAAGGCTTTATAAAAGAAATAGCACCAGCAAGGACATTTGGTTTTTTGGACGAAGTCTCTCTTCTTCGTGAAAAGGGGTTGATAAAGGGCGGTTCTCTTGACAATGCAGTTGTTGTTGGTCATAATGAAATCCTCAATAAAGAGGCACTCCGTTTTCCCAATGAGTTTGTTAGGCATAAGGTTCTTGACTTAATTGGTGATATGTCACTTTTAGGAACAAGGTTAAAAGGCCATATTGTTGCCAATTGTTCTGGCCATTCAATGAATATAAAATTGGCAAGGAGGTTGGATGGGATGGTAAAAAGCAGAGAAGAAGGTGTTTTATTAGAAGAAAAGGGAGGGGTGATAGATATAAAAGATATCATCGAAACACTTCCTCATAGGTATCCCTTTCTTTTTGTTGATAGGATTCTTGAGATCGTACCTGGAAAAAGAATCGTGGGCATAAAGAATGTAGCAATTAATGAACAGTTTTTTTCGGGACACTTTCCAGGGAGGCCAGTTATGCCAGGAGTTCTAATAATTGAAGCAATGGCACAGACAGCAGGGGTTTTATTGCTATCTGAAAAGAAAAATAAGGGGAAGTTTGTATGGCTTGCTGGTCTTGATAAAGTGCGTTTTAGAAAACCAGTTACCCCAGGAGACCAGATAAGGTTTGAGATAACTCCTATAAAGGTAAGAAGCAAGGTAGGGATTATTGGTGGAAAGGCATATGTTGATGGAGAGCTTGTTGCAGAAGCAGAACTTCTTTTTTCTATTGAATAAGATGGAGGAGGTAGTAAAGAATACGATTGATTTTGCAAAATTAAAAGGGGCATCCTATGCAGATTGTAGGATAGTAGAAAGAAGAGAGGAGGATGTTTCTGTTGTTGATGGAAGGGTTTCATTATCTTCAAAGGAGGATTTGGGCATTGGGGTTAGGGTAATTGTTGATGGTTCCTGGGGTTTTGCAAGTAGTTCAAGGATTGATGAGGTAGAAAATGTTGTCTTGGATGCAATATCAATAGCAAAGGCGTCTTGTCTGGTAAAAAAAGAGGATATTATCTTTTCAGAAGAGGATACAATCGTTGCATCATATAAAACACAGCATAAAATAAATCCATTTGATGTCTCATTAGAAAAAAAGGTTGGTATGCTTTTAGTATGTGATAGCCTAATGTCAAAGAATCCAAAGATAAAAAGAAAGGAAGGCTCTATTTACTCGTTCTTTGAGAAGAAATTTTTTGCAAATAGTAATGGTTCGTTCATCACTCAGGAAATAATTTACTGTGGCGGTGGAATTACATGTAATGCTGTTGAAAAAAATGAGGTTCAAACAAGATCATATCCAAATAATTTTGGTGGTGATTTTCAAACAAGTGGTTTTGAGTTTATTGAAAAATTAGACCTTCCTGGAAACGCAGAGAGGATTGCAGATGAGGCAGTTGAGCTTTTGTCTTCTGAAAAATGCCCATCTGGAAATTGGACAATAATACTAGATGAAGCACAGCTTGCCTTGCAGCTCCATGAATCCATTGGCCATCCAATAGAGCTTGATAGGGTATTGGGAGAAGAAGCCGCATATGCAGGTGAAAGTTTTTTAACCTTGGATAAGCTGAATAATTTTAAATTTGGCTCTCCTATTGTAAATGTCTATCAAGATGCAACAATCCCTGGTGGTCTTGGGACATTTGGCTATGATGACGAGGGTGTTCCTGCTCAAAGGACTCCAATCATTAAGGATGGAATTTTTGTTGGTTATTTGACATCAAGAAAGACGGCACCAGTTATTGGAAAGAAAAGTAATGGGTGCATGAGAGCAGATGGATGGAACAGGATTCCTTTAATAAGGATGACAAATATAAACTTAGAACCGGGAAATTTAGGTTTTGATGAACTAATAGCAGGCACAGACGATGGGTTTTTCCTAGAAACAAACAAGTGTTGGAGTATAGACAATAAAAGGCTTAACTTTCAGTTTGCAACAGAGAGGGCAATAAGGATAAAAAATGGGAAGTTTTGTGGGGTTTATAAAAACCCTGTTTATACAGGGATAACCCCTGAATTTTGGGCATCTTGTGATGCTATTTGCAACAAGGACTACTGGCACATTTATGGCCTTCCAAACTGTGGAAAAGGACAACCAGCTCAACGTATGTTTGTTGGCCATGGCGTTTCTCCAGCAAGGTTTAGAAACGTAAGAATGCTTTAAAAATTAAAACTTGCTAAAACCTGATTTGTTATATAAACTTAAAAAGGTGAAGAAGTTTATATTATTTTTGTTATGGACATCTTTAGTATTCTCTGACGGAATCATTATTCCCCATCCGCCAAGTCCAGAGATTAAACCTATCCCACTATCTGTTGATTTTCATAATGTATCTTGTAAAATTAAAGAGGGCTTTGTGAAGACAACTGTCTATCAGGCATTTTTAAATGATTATAACCAAGATATTGAAGGGACATACATATTTCCATTACCAAAGGATGCTAGTATTTCATCTTTTTCTTTATTTTCTGATGGAAAGAAGATAGAGGGTGAGATATTAGACAAAGATAAGGCAAGGAAGATTTATGAAGATATTGTAAGAAGGCTGAAGGATCCGGGATTACTTGAATATATTGGTGGTGATCTTTTTAAGGCAAGGGTCTATCCGATCCCAGCAAAAGGAAAAAAAGAAATAGAAATTTCTTATGAGGAGCTCCTTAAAGCCGACGAGAATGTCTTTAGATATAGATATCCACTCGATGTTGAAAAATATTCTCCAAAACCTATAAGGGAAGTTTTAATTGATGTTGAAATAGAATCAAGTATTCCAATCAAGAATATTTATTCTCCAACTCATAACATAAAGATAGAGAAAAAAGAAGATTATTATGCAAAGATAACATACAAGGAAACAAACACAAAGCCAGATTCTGATTTTATTTTATATTATTCCGTTGATGAATCCTTTCTTGGTGCATCACTTTTATCGTATAGAGATGAGGATGATGGATACTTTCTTTTTCTTGCATCACCAAAGGAAAAAGAGGAACCATTCCCGAAGGATATAACATTTACGATTGATACATCTGGAAGTATGAGAGGAGAAAAGCTTAAGCAGGCAAAGAATGCCCTTATTTTTTGCATAGATAGTCTAAATCTAGAGGATAGATTTAACATAATAAGGTTTAGCTCTGATGTTGAGTCCTTATTTGAAGATATGGAGCCTTCAGAATGGGAAAATAAGAATAAAGCGAAGAGGTTTATTGAGGATATGAGCGCAGGTGGTGGGACAAACATAAATGATGCACTTATCTCATCGTTCATAAAAGTCCAAAAAAGGCCACATATAATCATTTTCTTAACAGATGGTATCCCTACGGTTGGTGAAAGGAATGTAGATCTAATAATAAAGAATGTTTCTGGGAAAAACAAAGGTTCCCGTATATTTGTCTTTGGAGTTGGTGATGATGTCAATACAAGATTGCTAGATACCATCTCCCAAGAGAATAAAGGTTTCTCAACATATGTTTCTCCCGATGAAGATATAGAAGGTGCAGTATCTGGGCTTTATAAAAAGGTAGAAAACCCAGCTTTCTCTGATATATCCTTATTCTTTTCTCCTATAAAAATCTATGATTTATATCCAAAAAAACTTCCGGATCTATTCTTTGGCTCACAGTTTATTGTCCTTGGAAGATATAAAGACTATGGAATGGCAACGGTTACGGTATCTGGAAAGATGAAGGAGGAAATAAAGACATATGAATACAATTTAAGGTTTTCTAAAAAAGAAACAAAGAATGATTTTATCCCAAGACTTTGGGCAACAAGAAAGATTGGCTATTTACTAGACCAAATTAGGCTTTTTGGCGAAAGTAAGGAAATAATCGATGAAATAATCACTCTAAGTAAAAAATATGGAATAATTACCCCATATACATCTTTTCTTGTTGTTGAGGAGGAGCCAAAAAGGATTGAAGAAAGGTTTAGGGTCCTAAGCAAAACAGAGGTTGGAGCAACCGCAGTAAAAGATGCAAAGAAGGTATTTGCTTTAAAAGAGGAAACTCTTGTAAAGCCAAGTGTTGAACAAGTAAAATATATTGGAAAGGATGTATATATTCTAAAGGATGGGATATGGCAGGATATAAATTATAGTGATGAAGAGACAAAGAAGATTAAGTATGAAAGTAAGGACTACTTTGATATGCTTAATGAGGATTTGGCAAGGGTATTTTCACTTGGAAAAAATATAATTTTTAAATACAGAGGGGTATGGTATCAGATTATTGACTAGGAGGTGTAAGATGTTTTCAAGTTCAATTGTTCCAATAATAACACCTTTTAAGGATGATTACTCAATAGATTATGAAATATTGGCAAATCTTATTGAGTTTCATATCCAAGAAGGGACAAAAGGGATAATCCCTGTTGGGACAACCGGAGAGTCAGCAACCCTATCTTATAGGGAACATAGCGATGTCGTAAAGTTCACAATAGATAGGGTGAATAAAAGGGTTCCTGTTATTGCAGGGGCAGGCTCAAATTCAACATTTGAGGCAATTGAGCTTGTGAAGCAGGCAGAGAAAGATGGAGCAGATGGGATATTAAGCATAACTCCATACTACAATAAGCCAACACAAGAGGGCCTAATTGTCCATTTTACAGAGATTGCAAAGAATACAAAATTGCCGATTATTCTCTATAATGTCCCAGGAAGAACGGGAGTAAATATGATTCCTGAAACAGTCTATGCTTTAAGTAAAATAGATAACATCATTGGAATAAAAGAGGCGTCTGGAAACCTTACCCAAGCTGCTGAGATAATCAGGCTTTGTGAAGGAAGAATAAACGTCTTTTGTGGCGAGGACACACTGGCATTCCCAATGATGACAATCGGAGCAAAGGGCTCAATTGCAGCAACTGCCAATGTTATCCCGGCTGATTTTTCCTCGATGGTTGAGGAAGCAGAGGATAACATCAACAGGGCAAGGGCACTTTATTACAAAATCTTTCCTATATGCAAGGCGATGTTTCTTGAAACAAACCCAGCTCCAGTAAAGGAAGCTTTGTATTTGATGGGGCTTATTCCATGCCCTAAGGTTCGCCTGCCACTTGTAGGTGTAAAGGAAAAGACAAGGGAGGAGATAAGAAGCCTCCTTAAGTCGTACGGACTCGTTAAATAATTGGCTAATGTAGGAAATATACTTAGGGAAAAAAGGGAGAACTTGGGTTTTACAATAGAAGAGATAGAAAGAAGGCTTAATGTTTCAAAAAGGTTTATTATAGCTATTGAAAAGGAAGATATAAGCACTTTTCCAAAGATAAGTTATTACACCTCCATAATGAGAAATTATGCAAGGTTTCTTGGTTTTTCTGACCCAGAGATTGCAAATATGATACGCGATTTTAGCCCAAAAATAAAGCAATCCAAATACATATTTTTTAACATTACATACATTATTATCCTCCTTCTTGTCCTTATTGCTTTCCTCATTTTTATGGCAATTATCTATGAAAGATAAACTTATTTTATTTATTGCCATGGGATTTGGGCTTGGGAAAATGCCCGTTGCTCCCGCAACATTTGGCTCTCTTTTAGGAATCCCTATATTTATTCTAGCAGGGAAAAACCACCTTCTTTACATTGAAATCTGCATTTTGGCAACAATTCTCGGGATATACATTGCACACATTGCTGAGAAAATAACAGGGATAAAGGATGATAGAAAGATAGTGGTAGACGAAGTGGTCGGGTTTTTGATAACGATGATAGGTATTCCAGTAGAGATATTTTATATCATTATGGGGTTTTTTATCTTTAGGATTATTGATATCTTAAAACCTCCACCTATATGCTTATTACAAAAGGCCTCTGGTGGGTTTGGAATAGTACTTGATGATATCCTAGCCGGAATAATTGGATGTATCATCCTTAATATCATTGTGCGATGTCAATATTTATATCTTCTCTTCTAGTTTTTGTTATCGATAGGATAACAAAGATTTTAGTGATAAATTTTGTCTCCTATCCGATTAAGGTTTTAGGGGATTTTTTTATCCTTTCTCCAACAAAGAATTATGGTGTTTCATTTGGGCTATTTTCTGGCTATCCCGGCCTTGTTTTCTGGATAACCTTGGCAATCTGTGTATTTCTTGTTGTTTATGCAGTTTTATTGAAGGAAAAATCAAGGTTATTCAAAATTGGAATTGGTTTATTCATTGGTGGTGCTTTAGGGAATCTTGTAGACAGACCATTTGGTGGTGTCATTGACTTCATCTCAATTGGTATCGGAAACCTAAGATGGCCAACATTTAATATCTCAGATATTGCAATAGTTGTCGGGGCAATATTGATAATTTTAGGGAAAAGTAAAACTAAAGATATAAATTGAATCACAAATTTATTTTAGGCATATGCACTTGACATAGGTTGATTTAGGAACTTGTACCACCCTGAATATCCTTTATAAGCACAGGCTTAATGGCCACTGCCTGTTGCATAAGGCGGTAAAACAATTTTCCTCGAGACCGAGAGGTTCTTCGGTTGAACCGAAATATGTATTCATCAAGGTAATAATCGAGATGAGAAGACTCCACTCGGCCTTGGTAAATTCCGAGCAGCCAACGCTTGAGCAATATAGCAATGCGGTTGACTTTGGGCAACACATTCCTGCCAATAACAGCTTCTTTTCGGATGATTTCGTGCCGGTATCCTAGTTCCGACAATCGGCTGTATCCTTCCCATCCATCTGTTTGAACAGTGCTGTCCGGTTCGACACTTCCCTCAACAGCTCCTACCAAGCTGGGACCAGAAGCATCCGCAACACGGCCAAGACGAATTCTCGCAGTCTTACCTTCTTTAAGTTCTACCATGATAACCACCAACATTTTCCCCTCTGCTCCCCGACCACGTTTCCCTGGTTTCTCTCCTCCGATATAGATTTCGTCTATCTGAACCGTACCAGAAAGTTTGTCTCGCCCCGGGCGTACCATAGCACGACGAAGCTTGTGCAGCCAAGTCCAAGCTGTGTGATAACTACCAAGCCCCAAGGCCCGTTGAACCTCAAGTGCGTTTGTCCCGTATTTCTGACTGGTGATATACCAAATGGTGCGGAACCAAAGCCGCAATGGCTTTTTAGTATCCTGGAAAATCGTACCAGCCATAATATAAACTTGAAAGCCACAATGAGTACACTCACACAAAAAATATCGTTTTATCGGCCACGCTTTCCCATATCCACATTGTGGGCACTGAAAGCCTTCCGGCCAACGAAGATTAAACAAGTATTCACGGCACGCTTCTTCAGTAGAAAAACGTTCTTCAAAGTCAAGCAATGTTTTAGGATAATCCTCCATAAGGAGTTATATACATGTTTGCTTTACCTGTGTCAAGTGCATATGCCTAAAACTTAATATACAAAATTGTAAAAGTTAATGCAAGATACTATAAGGATTTAAACAAATTATGCTTAAAGGTAGGCTAAAACGCAAAAGTTTAGGTTTGGAGGATCTAAAATTAAACCAACCTCAAAAACCTTCTTT
>DNCM01000031.1 GCA_003498085.1 bacterium | reverse complement strand
TTAATAATAAATATTATTTTACTTTATTATTTTACCAAAATAGGAACAAAAAATCAAGCAAAAAGATCACCCAAATTTAGACAGAATAAGTCCCAAAATAAGTTTCAATAATAGAACAACAGGGATCAAACAACTGAGGATTTTCTTAGAAAGGCTCATTGGGAAGATAAAAAAGGGTGTGGCCACTTTGGTATGAAAAGCCCGCCATCCTTTAGAATAAATCCATACCCTAATTGTGCTCAAAAAACCATAGAAGAAGAAAAGATGGCTAAGGCAAATTCCTTTGTCAGGATGCGGATTTGCAAAGTGCCCCAAAGAGGTTCGAGCGAAGCGTCATTTTGGCTATTGGTTTGCATGTTTGCGAAGTGCCGAAGGCATTTGCATATACCCAAAGTGCGTACCGCAAACACGCTGTTAGGCGAAGTTTACTCTCCTAAAGTAGCTTGTGAAATACATCAGGGTAACCATAGTTGACAGTGCCACGATTTCCAGGATTGCCTGGGCTCCCAGGGTTGCCAGGATTTCCCGGATTACCAATGTTGCCCAAGTTGCCGAGATGTTTATCTACTACCATATCTTTGTGGAGTTCACCCACGTACTCTCCAGAAAGCCTATGGACGTGTGTTCCATTAAGTTGGCCTATTGTCGTTCCATCGAGTTTATAAATGTAGCACCCTATCCAAAATCCAACTGCATTACCTCTGCTATCATAAATGTAGTTAGTCATAGTCTCACTTCCTTTCCACATTATGAATAATTTCGACTAACGGCTGAGCGTATCTGAAGTTCCGAGTGAAGCGAGGAATTTTGGCGGAGTGTAGCGGAGCGAGATACGCTTTGATAATAATTAAAGGCTATTTGTAAAATCAGAAAGGAGCGTATTATGGAGACCGCTACCACTCAAAAAGACTTCTATTGTGGAGTTGAGCCTTTATGCCAAAAGTATGTTTGTCTGCATTATGGATGCCAAGCTTGACAAATTGCCTTTAGCTTTAATATGTGTTAGATGATGTTGGGGTGGTCATCTATTGTTCTCCTTATTCATCTTAACAACGAAATCCAAGGTATTGCCACATTTTGTTTTTTTAAGCACATCATTTGTTTCAGAGCGTGGTTTCTTGGGATTATTGGGATTATAATATCTTCCTGCACTTGCATATATCTTAACAGTGGTAAGTTCTTTTCTTAATCCGTTCCAGGCAGCAGCCCATGTTTTAATCGAATCTGTTGTATGGGGATGTTGCAACACTATTGTTGGTTTTTCTTTCTTTGCCAACTCCCGAAATTTTTCATTTATTTCTTTACGCCATCCCCTTGCATTTTTAGATCGTGGGTTAAATATGGTTAAATCATGACAACCTAATATCATAAGTTTTCCAACATCATCCAAATCAAGAAAGTGTGTTTTTAAATCAGAAATCCTTACTAATCCGTTTTGCTGGCCTGTTGTTGGATATGATTTTCCTGTCCAGTAAATTTTGTTGTTTTTTCTAAGGTCAACCAGAAATACTAATTCGATATGAGGTTGACTGATGTAATTCTGGGTCGCTGATACTTTTTCCTTATATGAATCTATACCCAATGTTATGTAGTCTGTAAGCTTTCTTAATTTCGCATCTAAACCGTTGCTTAGGACAAATCTTGCGCATTTCTTAGCCTCTTCAACTAAGGCATCTATAGCTTTCCTGTTTGGATCTTTATTATCTCCGATATCCTCTTGTATAGCTTTTGGCCAGTCAAACCGGATAAAACCTCCGCAAGTTATAAGGAATTTAACTTTTACACCTTCTGGCCATTCTTTACAAACATCCTCAAGAAGTCTCTTTGCTTCTTCCCGATTTCCTCCCCATTCACCTTCTATTATAGCCCTGGCTAAAAAAATGGATCATTATTCTCTTTATTCTCTTTTACTTTGATTTCCCAGCTCTCAGTTTTTCCTTTTAAAAGTCTCTGGAATTGTTTGACATCTGATTGGTTATTCGGATCCAAGCTACACCACACGAAATCACTGGCAAATAATCTAATGGTAGGTTTTAGACCTTTTATTGCCGGAAGAAAATCTCTTAAAGTATCATACCACGCACGTTGTTCGTCTCTATATGGAGGATCATTATCTTTAGTGTTAATTTTCTTGCATAGTTTTATCCATTTCTCTTTATCAAATCCCAATTTAAGGTCTTCTGGATAGTTTTCTAATGTAATTTTTCTTGGTAATGTAAAGTGTTGTGACTCATCAAATTCTACAATAAACCCGGGATTTGGAATAAAAAAATCACAGTTGGGAAGAGTTTCTGTTTTAACAAATTCTTTGAAATCTCTATGATTTTGAAGGGCTTCATAAACCTCTTTTAGTCTGTCATAATACGGGGTATTTCTATAATCTTCTAGATGTGCCCCTACATCAAATTTATAATTGGGTTTCACTTCTCCATAGAGCTTTTTTAACATCGCCCCAAATGTTTCTTTACACGTCCGACATCGCTCATCATGAGTGGTTTGGGGACAGGATTTTTTATCGTCTCCAATTGAGGGTTTTGAAGCAGGTTCTTCTGAATATTGAACTCCCGCAATATTGAAGCCTAAAGCCATGATAAAATCATTTGACTCCTTGCCCCCACTGAATTCTGAGGGATATAATTCTTTGCCATTGGCATATTTATTGGCTAATGATATGACATATTTTGGGGGATAATGCCTGCCGTTGTATTCCAAGAGAAACTTCTTTGAAGTTCTACCCTTTGGAACTCCAGTCTTTTCAATTTCATCTATCGCTTTGAGGATATGACCCTTTTTTATGTTTTTAGGTATCATTATAGTCCCTCGTCAATTTCATCTATCGTATTCGGGCTATACAAAGTCGGCGCAAGCCGATTTGGACGAACGGAGTGAGCCGTATAGCCCGTGATAATAATTAAAAGCCTATTTGTAAAATCAGATTTTTATCTGAAGACAAAAAGGATACAAAAAATCCTTACACAACTT
>DNCM01000030.1 GCA_003498085.1 bacterium | reverse complement strand
TCAACTTCACTTGAAGAATAGACTATCATCATCAATCTTTCTATTAAGGCAGTAAACTTTGAAGGGATTGGAGTATAAAGAGGAATACAAGCAATTATTCCATCTGCCTCAACCATCTTTTGAAAAACCTCTTCAAAGTCATCATCCTCAATGATACATTTATGAGGCTTTTTAGCACAACCATAATATTTAACCTCTTCTACACCAGAATAACACGCTTTACACGGTTTTATCTTGCAATCTGCTAACTGTAATATTTCTGTTTCTATCAAGCTCTCATCTTCCTCTTTTGCCCCTTCAAGAGCAGATTTAAGGAGAAGATACGAATTACCCTCTTTTCGTTGTGAGCCATTTATGCCTAGGATTTTCATAGTGTCTTTCTCCATTTTTAGTTCGCTAATGTTATTTGCATCTTTCCAAAGTCTATTTTTACCTTGAAGTTTTCTAATATCATATTTTCAATAAAGCCATCTATCTCGATGAGTTTATCTTTTATAGGGTCTTTATCCATACGCAGATCTACATTCCTAATATCAAATCCACACATCCTCAAGGAGACATCCTTGACATCTTTAATTTTCTTTACTCCTCCGCCACCAGCACCCCAACTTCCCCCCAATTTCTCAGAAATCTTTAACTGTTGATCCTTTAGTTCTTCTATACCTTCAGGGGTAATAGAAGCATAACCACCTCCTCCACCTGTATCAAGCTGGAATGTAAATCCTTCAATGTCATTTATGCTTACAGATAGCATTATCTTATCACGCACAAGATAAAGATTGCCTTCAAAGGACGAGGGTTCTTTAGTCTTCTGGGGAAGATCTAAGATGAGCCTCTTACCTTTATAATCAAAGGTAACATCAAACTGTTTTAATAATGGAAGGCCGATTACTCCATCTATCTTAAAGATTGTCAAAAAACCAAAGAGCTTAAAGGTCAATTTCTTGGAATCAATGATAGTAACAGGGACATTCCTGATAACTATATCACCAAGCCTTAATGAGTCAATCACCCCGAGGTCAACGGAAAATTCGCCACCAGCTCCAACTCCCTTGCTACCAGAGACAAGAGGTTTTACACTCAGTTTTTTTGCCATCTCTGATGAGAGAACGGTCATCTGTGCCCCTGTGTCCAGTATAAAATCTAATTCCCTACTTCCATTAACACTGGCTTTGACCATAGGAATTGCTTTGTAATCCATCTTTAGGTTCGTTGTCTGATTTTGAGTTTCAATCTGGTAGGGAATACCCGGAAATCTTTCCAAAAACTCAATATCAGCTTCCTCAATCTCTCCACCTAACTCTTTGTATTTACGAAGATAGGACCCTGCTTTTTTATAGTCATTGAGGTCATAATATAGAAATCCTATATTTTCATAAAGGTCTTTCTGGATGATTTGGTTAATTGTTGGACTAAGAAGAGTTAGAGATTTTTTAAATTCACTAAGAGCAGATTGCAACCTGTTTTGACGGTGATATAGTATCCCTCTATACATATGAATCTCAATCTCATCTTCGTATTCTCCGTTTGAGAGAGCATCCAACAATCGCTCAACATTATCAAAATGCCCTTCTTTCAATTCCTGCTTGATTCTTGCTATTGAAATATCCTGCTGGGGGATATTTTTAGGAGAAGATGGTGGTTTTTGGACTTCTGTTATTTGTAATCTGCTAACAGCACAACCAGCTACGAGTAAAGCCAAACTTCCCCATAAAAGAATCTTAAATATAGCCTTCATTTGAACCTCTCTTTCTTGCTTCTCAAATTTTTAGAAGTCAGACCAATTTCGGATAACGGATTGCGTGTTTGCGAAGTGCCGAAGGCATTTGGATTAGCGAAGCGAACCGCAAACACGCTGTTAGGCGATGTGGCAACCATATTTATTATCCTTTTCTCCTTACCTTCGGTAAGAACATTCCTACTTTTTTCTTATATTCTCTGTATTCATTTCCAAATTCCTTTTCCAAAATATATTTCTCTTCAATAAAAGCCTGCAATAATATCATGATAATCAGCACAGGCAATATGTAAAAGCTATAGAGTCCACCCCAAATTAAAAACCAACCTATAATAAAAATTATGCCTCCCACATATTGGGGATGTCTTACAATGCTATACGGACCATTTATGACTAATTTAGAAGGCCGCACAAGGTCTGAGCGTGTCTTCATTCTTCTAAAATATATCAAAGGATAAATTCTAAAAGCTATTCCAAATACAGCTAATGGTATTCCTACAGCAAACCGCAGGTAGAGATTTACTAACCTTGGTTGAGGAACAAAAGGAAGAACAACAACCATGCCTCCAAGAAATATAATGCCTGTGAGTATAAGCGGTATTCTAAAGGTTTTATTTTCAAGTTTTCCTGATTTTGTAACTATCCATGAGATGAAAATAAAGAGAACAGGAAACAATACTCCAAATAATATTATCCATGCAAGCATATTTACCACCTAAAGATCATTTCAATGTTGCCATTTCGCCTAACTTATTCATAGACGAACTATTTCGCTTTTTATACCAAATTTGGGATGATAGGCGAACTGTTCGTCTATTTTCCCTATGAATTAACCTCCTCTCTCTATCTTTAAAAAGTCCAAAGGGCTTTTTATTCCTCTCAAAGACTGCTCGGTA
>DNCM01000129.1 GCA_003498085.1 bacterium | reverse complement strand
GGTAGGCTGAATAGTTACAATACTGGTCTTTTTAAAAATCTTAGGATGTAACAATCAAGGTGTTAAGGAAAGTTAAAACCAAAAAACCAAAATAAAAAAGTAGCTTTTATGAAAGGTTTTTGATATAATTTATAATCGTTATAAATTAATCAGAATTAAAGGTAGCGAAATATAGGAGCTTAAACACAGAAGATGGGAAGGCACGATAAGTTTTTAAAGGAAATTGCAGAATTAAGAAAAGCAAAGGAAAGAAAACCAGTAATAAAAGAGTTAGAAGCAATTATAGAAATAAGAGAACAAAGAGAAAATAAGTAAAGGAGTAGTTAATGGTTGAAATTATAATTGATGGAAAAACAATTAAGGTAAAAGAAGGGATTACTATCCTACAAGCCGCTGAATCTGTAGGTATTAAAATCCCGCATTTATGCTATCATAAAAGTCTTTCGCCGATGAGTAGTTGTCGAATATGTCTTGTGGAAGTTGAAGGAGCAAGAACTTTGGTAGCCTCATGTTCTTACTTGGTCAGTGAGGGAATGAAGGTTAAAACTGATACCGAACGAGTACTAAATGCTCGCAGGTTGGCTATTGACTTGCTTCTTTCTAATCATCCACAAGACTGTCTTACCTGTGAAAAGAATGGGGCTTGTAAACTTCAGGAATATGCCTATGAATTAGGGATAACATCAACCAGTTTTGAAGGTGAAAAAACTCAATATCCGCCTGATACCTCTAATCCCTTCATAGAGCGAGATTATAGCAAATGTATTCTCTGTGGTAGATGTGTCAAGATCTGTGAGGAGATACAGGTGTTGAGCATTACTGATTTTGCCAACCGTGGATTTGAGACCAAGATTTCTACCTTTTACGATAGCCCATTGCAGGAGACAGATTGTACCTTTTGTGGTCAGTGTGTTGCTGTATGTCCGGTTGGGGCATTAACCGAGAAGGTACGGCGATTTAAGGCAAGAGAGTGGGAATTAAAAAAGGTAACTACTATCTGTTCATATTGCGGTTGTGGTTGTACATTTGACTTGAATGTGAAAGACAATGAGGTGATAAAGGTTACATCTACTGAGGGAGGGATTAATGGTCTGGCACTTTGTGTTAAAGGAAGATTTGGCTTTGATTTTATCAATAACCCTGCTCGATTAAAAACACCGCTAATAAGACAAAACACAAAAAATAAAAGCCATGAAGCAGAATTTAAAGAAGTAAGTTGGGAGGAAGCACTTAGTTTGGTAGCGGAGAGATTTAAAGAGATAAAAGATAAGTATGGCCCAGATAAAATAGCTGGTATTGCTTCAGCCAGATGCACTAGTGAGGAGAATTATTTATTCCAGAAGTTTATGCGTGCAGTAATTGGGACTAATAATGTTGACCATTGCGCACGTCTCTGCCATGCCGCTACTGTAGCAGGATTAGCAACAGCATTTGGCTCAGGTGCGATGACTAATTCCATTGATGAGATTAAATATGCTGATTGTATATTGGTTACTGGCTCAAATACTACTGAGTGCCATCCAATAATCAGTTTGAAGATAAAACAAGCAGTAAAAAATGGTGCCAAATTGATCGTAGCTGATCCAAGACGGATAGAACTGGTTGAATGGGCTGATGTGTATCTTCGGTTTAAAAGTGGAACTGATGTAGCTTGGCTTAATGGTATGATGAATGTTATCATCAATGAGAACTTGTTAGATGAGAAGTTTATAGAGGAGCGCTGTGAAGGATTTGATGAGTTTAAAGCGGCTGTTATGGAATATTCTCCTGAGAAGACAGAAGAGATCACTGGAATACCTGCTAATGACTTGATTAAAGCCGCAAGAATCTATGCTACAGCAGAAAAAGCCAGTATTATCTATTCAATGGGAATAACCCAACATACAAATGGAACGAACAATGTCTTCTCAATTGCTAACTTAGCTATGTTAACTGGCAACATTGGACGAGAGAGCACTGGCGTCAATCCTCTACGTGGACAAAATAATGTGCAAGGGGCTTGTGATATGGGTGCATTACCAATCTTTTTCCCTGGGTATCAAAAGGTAACAGATTTGCAGGTAAGGACTAAATTTGAGGAAGCTTGGGGAGTTAAATTATCAGAGGTACCAGGTTTTACAATGATGCAGATGCTCAATGAAGCAGGTAAAGAAATCAAAGCGATGTACATTATGGGTGAGAACCTAATGCTTTCTGTTCCTGACTTAATCCAGGCAGAAAAAGCACTCAAGGCGTTAGACTTTTTAGTCGTTCAGGACATATTTTTAACAGAGACAGCTAAATTAGCTGATGTAATTCTACCAGCCGTCTCTTTTGCTGAAAAAAATGGAACTTTTACTAATACCGAACGAAGGGTACAATTAGTCAGACAGGCAATTAACCCAATTGGACAGAGCAGGACTGATAGTGCGATAATAATTGATCTGGCAAATATAATGGGATATAAGATGCATTATGATGATGCTAAATCAATTATGGAAGAGATAGCAAAACTAACCCCATCTTACGGTGGTATCTCTTATGAACGATTAGAACGTGAGGGAGGACTACAATGGCCTTGTCCTGATCCAACGCACCCAGGTACAAAATTCTTACATAAAGACAAATTTACTGGAGGTAAAGGTAAGTTTCACCCGGTAAAGTATCGTCCACCAGCTGAGGAGCCAGATGAAGAATATCCATTCCGCTTGACCACAGGAAGGATGCTTTATCACTACCATGGCTGCTCAATGACACGTAGATCAAAAGGGTTAGATGAAATTTGTAAAGAGGGATATATTGAAATTAACCCACAAGATGCTACCTCATTAGGCATAAATGATGGAGATCTCATAGTCGTCTCATCAAGACGAGGCTCGATTAAAATAAAGGCTAAAATAACCGATAAAGTAACTCAAAAAGAGGTTTTCATCCCTTTCCATTTTGTTGAATCTGCCGCTAATGTTCTCACTAACACTGCTTTAGACCCAATAGCAAAAATACCTGAGTTAAAAGTATGTGCAGTAAATATTAGTTTATAACGGATGTCCCAGATAAAAAATTGTTGACTAAATTAATCACATGATGTATAATTACTCTCATTATAAAATAGCAAGAGGAGGATTCGTAATTTAAAATGTCAGAAGAATGCAAGTGTGCTGAAGTAAGAGAAGAAATACCAGAGGAACAATGGGCTAAGATAGATGAAATAATTAAGAATAATAAGAATAAACCTGGAGTACTTATCCCTATTTTAGAGCAAGTACAACAAGTAACAGGATTTCTACCCGCTAAAGTTCAACGTAGAATAGCAGAAGGACTTAATATTCCTCCATCTTTAGTTTATGGGGTAGTAACTTTTTATTCCTTCTTTACTATGGTGCCAATAGGAAGACATCTAATAAAGGTTTGTTTAGGAACAGCGTGTTATGTAAAAAGAAGTGATGAGATTTTGGAAAAGATTAAACAACAATTAAATGTTGATGTCGGTGGAATGACTGAAGATAGTAGATATTCATTGGAAGGTGTTCGTTGTGTAGGAGCATGTGGATTAGCACCTGTAGTGATAGTAGATAATGATACCTATGGAGCAGTCGAGCCAGTTAAGGTTATGGAAATTATTGATAAGTATGAATGAGGTATTAATAATTGATGCCAAGCCGACATGAAGATTGGCTAAGACAGGCAAAAAAAGATATCAATACTGCTAAAAAACTAAAAGAAGAATGTATTTTTGAATGGAGTTGTTTTATATCTCAACAAAGTGCAGAAAAGGCAATAAAGGCTGTTTATCAGAAGCTGAATGGTGAAGCATGGGGACATTCACTTTACGGTTTATTAAAAGGTTTAGAAGAAAAAATTGAAGTACCTAAAGAGGTGTTCAATTGTGCTAAAACACTCGATAAATTTTATATCCCCAGTAGATACCCAAATGGCTTGGTAAGTGGTACTCCATATGAATACTTTAATGAAGAGGATGCGAAAGATGCAATCAGTTGTGGAGAAGAGATCTTACGGTTCTGTGAAGATTTTTTGGCTGAACCTACAGTTAGTAATAGAAGAACTAACAAAAAGAGCAAAGAGACTTAAAGAAGAAAATCCAAATATAGATAAAATTTTATTATTAGGCTCTATTGCTCAAAAAAATGCTACACCAAGAAGTGATGCAGATATACTGGTTGTTCTTAAAAATGACCAGAGGAGATTTATTGATAGGATACCTGAGTTTTTAGAATATTTCAGCGATATAGGTATTGGTATAGATATTTTCCCTTATACCCAAAAGGAAATTAATTCCATGATGGCTGAAGGAAATCATCTTATAAGAAGGGCATTTAATGAAGGGATAAATATCTTTTGAGTAATAAAAAATGTCAAAGTTAACTGTAAATGATCTGAAAAAGATTAAAGAAGACTATCAATCTATCTTTACATTGCGTGGAGGTAGTTATCGTGCTAAAGTAACTATACATATGGGAACCTGCGGTATTGCCGCAGGAGCAAGGAAGGTAATGAATACCTTGATGAATGAAATAACAAAAAGAAACATAAAAGATACTATTGTTACTATTTCTGGCTGTGCGGGATTATGTAGTCATGAACCAATGGCTACGATCGAACTAACAGAAATGGGGCCTGTAAAATATGTTGATTTAAATGAAGAAAAGATAATTAAAATATTAGAACAACATGTACTTAGCGGCAAGATTATAAAAGAATATACACTTATTGAATGAATAAAATGAGTAATGGGAGGAATTTAAGTGGGACAACATTGGGCTAATTTATTAATTTGTGCAGGAACTGGTTGTGTTGCATGTGGGGCATTGAAGGTAAAAGCGGCATTAGAGGAAGAGATTAAAAAACATAATTTGCAGGATGAAATTAAGATAGTATTGACAGGTTGTAATGGTTTTTGTGCCAAAGGACCATTAATGATCGTTTATCCAGATGGAATATTTTATCAGATACTTACTCCACAAAATATACCTCTTTTGGTTGAAGAACATCTTTTAAAAGGACAACCTGTTAAGGATTTGATGTATACCCCCCCAGGAGAAAAAGAACCAATTCCATTAATGAATGATATTCCTTTTTTTAGTCATCAGGTACTATTAGCTTTACGAAATCGTGGGTTAATTGATGCAGAAAGTATTGATGAATATATTGCTCGTGATGGATATTTAGGGGTAGCTAAGGCATTATTTGAGATGACTCCTAAGGAAATAATTCAGACAGTGAAAGATTCAGGTTTACGAGGTCGAGGTGGTGCAGGATTTCCTACAGGTTTAAAATGGGAATTTTGTGCTAAAGCCAAAGGTGATATCAAATATATTCTATGCAATGGAGATGAAGGTGACCCAGGAGCATTTATGGACCGCTCTATTTTAGAGGCTGACCCACATGCAGTCTTAGAGGGAATGATTATTGGTGCTAAGGCAATTGGTGCACATAAAGGATATATCTATGTTCGAGCAGAATATCCCCTAGCAGTTGAAAGACTTGGGATTGCCATTGACCAGGCAACAAAATATGGCCTTTTGGGTAAAGATATTTTAGGTTCAGGATTTGATTTTGAAATAGAAATCTATCAAGGAGCAGGAGCCTTTGTCTGTGGAGAAGAGACTGCTCTTATGATATCAATTGAAGGACGAAGAGGTATGCCAAGACCAAGACCTCCCTTCCCTGCTCATAAAGGACTATGGCAAAAACCATCTGTATTAAATAATGTAGAAACATTTGCTAATATTCCACAGATTATTCTTAATGGTGCAAAGTGGTATGCTAATTTTGGCACTGAAAAAAGTAAAGGGACCAAGGTATTTGCTTTAACTGGTGCAGTAAACAATATTGGGTTAATAGAAGTACCGATGGGTATACCTTTACGCAAGATTATATATGACATTGGAGGTGGAATCCAGGACAGGCGTAAATTTAAGGCTGTGCAAATAGGAGGTCCATCTGGTGGTTGTATTCCTGAAAGCCTTTTAGATATACCTGTTGATTTTGAATCTATCACTCAAACGGGTGCGATCATGGGTTCTGGTGGTATGGTAGTCATGGATGAGACTACCTGTATGGTAGGGATAGCTAAATTCTTCCTCGAATTTACTCAAGATGAATCTTGTGGGAAATGCCCACCTTGCAGAGTAGGAACAAAAGTAATGCTTGATATCCTGGATAATCTAACCTCTGGTGAAGGCAAAGAAGGTGACATAGAGAGGTTAGAAGAATTAGCTATGACTATTAGGGAAACAGCACTCTGTGGCTTAGGTAACACTGCACCCAATCCAGTATTAACTACTATTAAATATTTCCGCGATGAGTATGAGGCACACATTAAGGAGAAACGTTGTCCCAGTCGTTCATGTACTCCTCTACTAAAATTTGAAGTAAATATAGAGATGTGTAAGAAGTGTGGTAAGTGTGTCAAAGTTTGTCCAGTCGATGCTATTGCTTGGGAGAAGAAACAGCCAGCTCAAATAAATAAAGAAAAATGTATATATTGCAAGACATGCCTACGGACTTGTCAATTTTATGCTATTGAATAAAAAGATGATTTCATTAACAGTTGATGGTAAAAAAATTCAAATAGAAGAAGGTGCAACTATATTAGAAGCTTGCGAGAAGGCAGGTAGTAGAGTACCTACATTATGTTATGATAAGAGGCTTTTACCTTATGGTGCTTGCAGGCTATGCATCGTAGAAGTAGAAGGAAGTAGGGCTAAATTTACTACCTCATGCAGTACACCAGCAGAGGAAGGCATGGTAGTAAATACTACATCGGATGATATCATTCAGCGGCGCAAGACCATTCTACAGCTTATTTTATTAAATCATCCATTAGATTGTCTAATCTGCGATAAGGCAGGTGAATGTAAACTACAGGACTTAGTTTATGAATACAGCGTAGTGGATAATCCGTTCAGGTCAAGATGGCAGTATATTGAATTCCATATTGACCATGTTTCTCCGTTTATTGAGCGGAATACAAATAGATGTATTTTATGTGGCCGTTGTGTAAGGATATGTGATGAACTCACTGGAACGTGTGAGGTAAGCTTTATTCGTCGTGGTATAAAGACAGACATTGGTACAGATTTCAATAGACCACTTAACTGCGAGTTCTGCGGTCAATGCATATCTACCTGCCCTACAGGAGCATTGTCATCAAAACTATTCAAGTATAAAGCCAGGGTATGGGAGCTAAAGGATACCGCCTCTATATGTAGTTATTGCAGTCATGGTTGTACGGTAATAATTTCTTCAATGGAAAACACAGTAAAACGTATCGAGGGCGATGTAGATATAGGAATAAATGAAGGCAACCTTTGTGCAAGAGGCAGGTTTGGTTTCGGATATATACATTCAGAAGAAAGGCTAAATACACCACTCATAAAAGATAGGGATATATATAGAAAGGTAAGTTGGGAAGAAGCTATTGATTTTGTTGTAAGTAGATTAAAAGGAATAAAAGAAAATTATGGTCCAGATAGTATAGCTGGACTTGCTTCAGCGCGGCTCACAAACGAGGAACTTTATCTATTCCAGAAATTTATGAGGGTAGGAATTGGAACAAATAATATTGACCATTCCTTAGGATATAATGGTCTACTGAAAGGACTAAAAGAATCATTTGGCTTACCTTCCGCGACGAACTCAATACATGAAATTAGAAAATCTGATGTGATATTTCTGATTGGAACTGACCCAACAGCAAGTATTCCATTAATCAAGCAGGGAATAAATTTAGCCCTCAAACGCA
Source organism: bacterium (assembly GCA_003498085.1). GTDB lineage: Bacteria > UBA9089 > UBA9088 > UBA9088 > UBA9088 > UBA9088. Next base: position 1,530 of record DNCM01000129.1, on the reverse strand, counting down.
ATAACGCAAAGTTACTTATAGCTAATCCGTTTGATATAAAATTGACAAAGCAAGCGAAGGTATCTGTTGTCTATCGGCCTGGTACGGAGGTAGCTTTATTGAATGCAATAGCCTGGGTGATAATCAATAAAAAATTAATGGATGAGAGTTTTATCTCGTCTTCTACCTTAGGGTTCGATGATTTTTCAAAGCACATATCAAAGTATACTCCTGAATATGCACAAGAAATTACTGGCATAGATAAGGAAGCAATTATAGAATTAGCTCGACTTTATGCAACTGCAAAAAGTGCCACTATACTTGTAGGAAGCAACCTCATATATGATGATGAAAAATTGGCTAAGCAATCAGCGAATTTAGCTTTACTTACTGGAAATATTGGAAGGGAAAATGCTGGTGTATGCATATTATTAGAGAAGAATAATAGTCAGGGGGCATTGGATATGGGAGTATTGCCTAATTTTCTCCCTGGTTATCAGAATTTAACAGAGCCAGTGATACGAGAAAAATTTGAGAAACTTTGGGGAAGACCATTACCAAGAAATGAAGGAATGAACACAGAACTTATCTTCTCTCAGATAGAGAAAGATAAAATAAAGGCACTATATATTCTGGGTGAGGATGTAGTTCGTTCTTACCCAGGTTCTTATAAGATAGAAGAGCTTCTGAGTAAAGTAGACTTATTAGTCATACATAGCTTATTTATGACCGAGACAGCAAAGTCTGCTCATGTTATTTTGCCTTGTGCCTCTTTTGCTGAAAAGGATGGTACTTATACTTCCATTGAAAGGAGAGTACAATTGGCAAAAAGGGCTATTGAGCCAGTAGGGCAAGCAAAGCCAGACTGGGAAATAATTTCTTTAGTTTCATCTCAGCTTGGTTACGAAATGAATTATCCTACACCTAAAGAAATTATGGAAGAGATCACAACTGCTGTTCCGATCTACAGAGAAATAAGCTATGAGAAATTATCCCCCTCTGGAATACAATGGCCATATAGAACTAAAAGTAATGCTCAAACTGAATATTTATATGCTGATGGCTTTGGAGAGAACAAAGCCAAGTTTATACCAGTAGAATTTGAGAAACTCTCGGAATTAGAGAAACAAAATATTGAGTATCCATTTATTCTAATCCCTTATAACCTATTTTTACATTCTGGTACTTTATCCACTTATGTAAAGGAACTTAATGATGTTGCGGGTGAAAGCTTTATCTTGCTTAATCATAAGGAAGCAGATAAGTTGGAACTTGAAGAAGAGGCAGAAGTTATAGTGCGTTCAAGATACAATCAGATAAAGACAAGATTAAAACTTTCTTGGGATGTCCCTCTTGGTGTAGTTCTTATACCAATACATTATAAGGATGGTAGTCAAGCACTATTACCGCCATTTTATTCAGAACCAAAACATAGACTCTGTCCAGTGAGAATTGATAAATACGAAAAATAGAAATATGAAAAATTCTGTGCAGATTAGTTAAACTATGAAGCAGATGTCCGAACTCCCATTGGAAAAGGATTATGCTTAT
>DNCM01000179.1 GCA_003498085.1 bacterium | reverse complement strand
TATCCTAGCTTTATTTCTTTTAGTTTCCTAAAGGTTTCTTCTAATGTCTGCTTGTAATCTCTTCCACTACCATTCTCTGAAAATAATTCCCTTAATCTCTTCTTAAGTTCCAATACTACATAATAGGCTAACATACACAAAAAAGTATGTGCTTTAATCCTTCTTTCTTTTGAATGGTAGATAGGCTGAATATGGAGGAGATACTTCTTTATCATCTTAAATGCCCTGTCTACTATGACCATAAGGAAATGAATCCTCAAAGTTTAATTCGTCTATCTTATAGTAAACTTCATCCTTCCTAATAGCAAACCGTATAATATATTCTGGTACTTTTGATAGATTTGCAATAGTTTTTTGCTTTATCTTCCCCTTCTCATAATAACACTGTCTAAGAAGCACAGGCCGATATTTCTTTACTACCCCATTCTTTCCCTCATAGACCCTATAATTTCTTTGAATATGCATATCTTATATAAATCGAACATAACCTATTGAATTTCAAGCACTTAGGTGCATTTTGAGGGCGGTAAGTTGGGGTAAAAATAATTAGACTCATCAAGAATACAGATTTCATTGCATTTTTACCCTCACTGTAAAACTTATCGTTCCTTCTTGGTTTGGTAAGACTTCTGGGATTATCCATCTTATTTTTGTTGCATTCTCATTGAATCCTTCTTGCCAATTTCCATTTACATAATAGCTAGTTGCTAGTTGTTGATTGTTGATTGTTTCTAATATTGTTTTTTCTGGTAAGACTTCGATTATCACAACATCATTTGCGATGTCATTCCCTATGTTTTCGTAAGTTATTGTATAGGTTATTGTTCCAGTTTTTGATATATTTGGTCCTTCTTTTGTAAGGATTATCTTTGGGATTCCGATTATATGGGTTGTTATTGAAGAGAAACTAGATACAGTACCATCGGGACATATGGAATTTCCCTTTATCGTTGCAATGTTTGTTATTGTAGATGATGGGGGGTCTTCTACATAGTAATCAACAAATATTGAGCCTTCTTGTAGTGATGTTAGTGTGCCAATTGTATATGTTTTGGTAGAACCATCTGGAAGGAGGTCTTCTATTGTCACATTGTATAACCTTGTTGTTCCTGTGTTCTTGTAGGTTAGTTTGTATGTTATCGTTGATTGGGTTAAGGCAGGGGACGGTCCAGATTTATTTAGGGATATACCTGGGATTCCAGTTATATGGGTTGTTATAGAAGAAGAAGCAGACACTATATCGTCTGGACAGATGGAACTTCTTCCTTCTATCGTTGCAATATTTGTTATTGTTGACGACGATGGTTCCATTATGTAGTAATCGATAGTTATTGAGCCTTCTTGTGATGGTGTTAGTGTTCCTATTGGATATGTTCCATTATCTATGATAGTAACATCATAGAGGGTTGTTTCCCCTGTGTTTTTATAAATTAGTGTATATGTTATGGTTGAAAGGGTTAAGGCAGTTGATGGTCCATGTTTCTCTAGGGATATACTTGAAGCTCCAACAACACGGACTACTGCTTGGGAAGAGGAAGATACTGTTCCTTCTTCTGAATCCCCTTCTATCTCTGCTATGTTTACTATTGTTTGACTTGCAGGTTCTGTTATGTAGTAATCGATGGTTATTGAACCTTCCTCTGATGGTGTTAGTGTTCCTATTATAAATGTTGAAACAGAACCATTTGGGAGGGTATCTGTTAAAACAATATCTGTAAGTACTGTTGATCCTGAGTTTTTATAAATTATCGTGTATGTTACAGTTGAATACTGTGTTACTTTTTGTTTATCTTGTATCTTCTCTACTGTTATATGTGGTCCAGTGGGTATGGTAGCAGAAGCAATGTTTGATAATGGTGATAGATTAAATCCGTCATCCTGTGCTTGAATACAGAAATAATAAGTAGCATTTGTTTCTAATTCTTGAATTACAAATGATTCTTGTTCACCAGCAGATTTTGTAGCAGAAAAGGTAGCTTTGTTGGCAAGATGCCAGTTCTCAAGGGTGATTGTAAATGTAGCATAACGGATGAAATACAAAGTAGCAGTGCCAATATCATAATCATCACCAGTAGCAGTCCAGAATAAATCAATAGAGTATGGTGTAGGATCCCTAGCTTGCAAATCTTCTATCTTAGCAGGATGGATAATATCTGTATTATAGCAATTAGTTCTGCGAGCATTATGATTTTCCATTGCCCATTCTAATGCACCTTTCTTGCATTTCTCTTCATAATCCCAGATGTAGATTTTTCTCCATGGACTGCCATATTCTGGTTCTTTACCTCCGCATATCATCTCTATATCTTCATCTAAATCAATATCTGCTATCACCATAGGTGAAACTATACAATCACCTGGTTTTGTGAATAAATTTATCTTAGGAGTCCCATCATCTTCTAAGACAGTTATTGTTCCTCTTTTTATTGTTACAATCTCAAGATTTTCGTCAAGGTCAATATTTGCCAAAAAAGGCCTAAAACCTTCTTTGGGCCAATTAGTCACAAGGGAACCATCATGATGAAAGGCATATAATTTATACAACTTAGAATTAGTATCATAAACAGTTGCAAGCAACTCCATGTCCCCATCATTATCTATATCTCCCAGGACAGTATAGTATAGGTTTAATTCCTCAAATAATATCTTTGGCCAACCAGGTGCAATACTGCCATCTGGTTTAAAAGTGTAAAAATTTAATTTGGGATTATTGTAATCTGTTGTCCTTGCAATAATCTCTAATTCACCATCACCATCAAAATCTCCTACCCCAGATATTCCCACACCTACTCCATAGGGAAACAAGATAGGCCATTGACCAGACATGAACTCACCATTACCATGCCAAACATATAAATTCCTTTCTACACCAACAATGATCTCACCTTTTCCATCCTTATCAAGGTCTGCTATAATAGGAAAATCTTGCTTGCTTAAATTCATCTCTTTAGGCCAATTGCCTTCTACTAATCTTCCATCATGATGGAATACGTATAACTTATTGTTCATTCCTATAACAATCTCTAAATCACCATCACCATCTATATCTCCAATTGCTGGTGATGTTAGATTTGTTCCTTCCTTTGGAAAGCCAGAAATATCGTTAGCACCAGCATTCCAGATATATAATTTATCCTCTCCATTAACTATGATCTCTAACCTTCCGTCTGCATCAATATCAGCTAAAATGGGTATTGTATAGTCATTACCTTCTATCTTCTTGGACCAACCTCCTGCAAGGTTACCATCATGATGCCAAACATATATCACTCTATTGCCACATATCGATACAATTTCCAAATCTCCATCACCATCTATATCTCCTACTGAAAATGGACCTGTCCTCATTGGTGGAATATATTTTGGCCAACCTTGTTGATAAAAATTTACTTCTATCAACTTATAGGTTTTATTATTATCTTTGGATGCCTCTTGAATAGCATTATCTGGATCTATTACTACGTAGATGTTATATTCACCCACCTCTACATCTGCTTCCCAATTAATCTCTATCTCTTTTTCTCCTTTAGCAAGGATATTGGTTATTGTTTTAGAGCCTATCTCTAACCCACCTTTATCTGGATTTTCTAAGAAGAAGTGGACTGTTACGCTGGATGCCTCTGTATCTCCATAATTATGGACATTAGCGGTAATTTTTGTTAATTGATTTGGCTTAGGAGACGACGGACTAAAATTTATATCAATTGGCTCAATCTCTAATTCTGCTTTACCTTGTTCTGGAGGCACTCTTGAAACAGTTAGGGCTGGATCTCCTAGCAGGTTAAATTCCTCATACCATAATACAAATTGAATATAGGCATTAAGAGCCATTTCACCAAGGCAAAATGTATAAGGGTGATTTTCTGCCATAAAATCATATGCCTCTTTCATCCATAGTTCGTATGGACCACATATTGTAGATGCTCCCCAATATGCAATCGCTCCACCATTTTCTTTCTTAACTAAAAGCTCACCAAGAGAATCCCACTCATCGTTAAAACGTGCTGTATTGCAAGAAACAGCAAAGGCGATAGGTAATTTCCCTCCATTAGAGAGCCTATCGACATGCCTATAAGAAAAACTAACATTCTCACCTGCTTGGACTCCCCATCCTACTATTGTTCCATGACCATTATAAGCTACAAGCAGTTGACCATTGTTGATAGCGTTAAATACATCTTCCCCTACCCCTCCTTCATCTCCATTAATTATAGTAACATCAAATCCAATGGGTGAAAGGATATTATCTTTTATATAATCACGGCTAACCCATTCAAATAGTACTCCGTCTACTAATAAAGCTCTATTTCGCCACACCCCAGGGGTAGGATTTTTTTCAAATTGGATTATTTTATCTACTACTACATTTGCCTCTGTACCATATTGTAATGGTAATCTGCCAAGCATTATATCTTGTAAATGACATCCATAAGTTAAATCATCCTCATCGTTAAGATAAGTGTACCATGTATCACAAGCCGCTGAAATACCTCCCCAACCTCCACCTACATGATATGAAACATATCCTGGGGCATTTTCTGTACCATCTCCAAATAAAAGTACATACCCGAGATGATTATCGCTCATGCTTGGAGCAGACCAAGTATTGTATACATATTTTAAAAAGTTTTTAATAGAGATATCCTCAGTTTGAGTTCCAGGAGGTGGTGGAAATTCATTATATATATTGGTAGTTTGAACTACTGCAACATCAAAGCCATTAAACTCTGCTCGGTGTCTGGCTAATCTATTTAAATATTCGTCATTATAAAAATCTGGAGAGGTAATAATTAGATAATCAGCAGAGTTGGATGGATTTTTTAGGTCTATGATATATGAGACTGTACCAATTCTCTTAGCATGAGGTAGAAAGCGAGAGATGGTAGTTGGTTTGTAATTTAATAGTGTATGCTTTAATACACGCACAAATGGGGCTGCCATTTTAGGTTGTTTTGGTGAAGCAAGGATTCCTTTTTTGCGTAAGTATTTTAACTCTATCTTTATATTAGAATAGGCCTTGAGTTGCTTTTTTACAGGATTAAACTGGATAGGATATATTTCTAATCGTAAGATTCGTTGGTCACGGATGTAACCGGTAGCAGCAATCTTGCAAGGGATGCGTAATTCAGGATACCAGATATTTCGGCTATAAAACTCCTCGTCAATAGTAAACTCTTCAGCTACATATTGATAACCTTCTTTAGTAGTTTTGATTACTTGTTTTGGGACTGGATAAATGAGGTAAGAAGTTAGAAGTTGGGAATCTGAAATTGGAAGCAAGATGTCAATCTCTACATCGTCTGGTATAGCAAGCATTACTTGGATTACTGGCAGTTTGGGCCTGCCAACTTCTTGGGTAAATCTGTATTTGTGTCCTGGTATACTAAGCAGTTGAAATGTTTCTGCACCTTTAACCTGCAATTCATCTACATCTGCCCCAAAGATATTTGCCTCTAAGGTGATACCGGATGGGTCATCCTTTATTATTTTTATCTCTGGTACTAAAGCTTTCGTGCTATCATCTACAAATGGCAACCATTTCCCCTGAGCAATACCTGGAAGGATTAACAGAATAACTAATGATATCTTCTTCACTTTATCCTAACCGTAAAGCTTATTGTACCAGATTCACCTGGTGCAACACTTGTGATTACCCATTTTATCTTCGTTGCATTTTCAGAAAATCCTTCTTGCCATCCTTTATTTATTATATAATAGTAACGGGCTACTGATTGTGGGTTACTGACTGCCTCTAATTCTGTCTTCTGCGGCAAAACATCGATGATCACAACATTGGTTGCGGTTCCAAAACCTTCGTTTTTGTAGGTTATTGTGTATGTTATTGTTCCATTTAATTCGATGCATTCTTTATCTACTTCTTTTTTAAGAGTAATATTTGGAGATACAGAATTTGGCCTTCCTGGCGTTCCTTTAGGAAAAATTGATGGTGCCCAATTTTTATCATCAAACCCTCCTATTGAGCTATCACCAAGGTTTTGCAGATTCCCATAAATTTTTTCCAATGTTTTACCAGTTCCATCTGCCCCTTTATCATCCCAAGCCAAATTATAAGTTAGTGAATCCTGGTATCGTTTTGAACTATCTTTAAGATGTATGACTAAACCTTGAGATGGATTATATCTATTTAATAAAACTAAAGAACCCGTAGCAACGACAATTTCTATCTCTTCTGGTGTAGAAGGATAAATTTTTCTAAATCCTTCTGCAGTATTAGTGGCGATTATGATATAGCCTTTAGCTGGAATGCTTACTCCTTGAGGTATAACAGTTTGTTCGTTACTGCCAAGACTCCAACTTCCAATGTCAACGAGAAAATGATTTTTGTTATATAACTCAACAAACTCGGCTACATCATCTCTCTCAGGTGCAGGATTAGGATTTATCTCTGATATTACTATCCCAGATGTATCAGAAGACCAAATATTTAAATTATTTTTTCTTGCAGTAATCTCTTTTTTTTCCCATAGAGGAAAGTTAATAACATCATTTGCCATAAAGCATCTGACAGCTAGACCTTCTTCAAGAAGCTTGACATTAAAAACACTACCTTCATAGAAAATCACCCCTAAGGTTCTGCCATATTTATCTTTTTCTTGGCCAGGACCATTGGAAACCAAAAGTCCTATCTCTTTATTAAGAAGGCTAGATGTGAATGTCTTTGCTTCCTGTGCATAAGGCTCATTAGGTATCTCAGGCGTATTTATCCCTAGTAGCCTAACTGTTTTGGTACTACCTTGATATTCCACTTTGATTGTATCTCCATCTACGATAGATGTAACTGTGGCCGTAACTAACGTTCCCTTATCAATGTATATTAATTCATCAGAGAAGCCTGTATCTATTAAAAATACAGTTATCAATAAAAGTGCCATTTTTCTTTATCTTTTATATTCAATTCCAAAAAGTATAGAATAACAATCAGAGACACTATTAGGAAAATAATTATATTCTACTCTGTATTTATCTATCATTAAGGAAATACCAAAATCTAAATTTCCTATATCGATACTTTTATATCTTGCAGAAAATGAAAGAATGCTTTGAGTAAACCACTTAAAACCAACCATAAAATCTAAATCATTTTCTCTTAAGATATCGAATCTAAAGTTAATCGGCTCTTTTTTTATTTGGAAACCCAATTTCAATTCCTTTGGAATAGATCTTTCTTCTTTGATGAACGAAGGTTTTTTTAATGTAATATTTTTAATTGTTCCTTCCAAAAAAAACCATCTTGCCAAACTTGGATTTAATATAACACCAATATCAAAACTTGCTCCATTTGCCTTAACATCATCTATTGTCTCTTGGATAAAGTTTATATTTCCTCCAAGAGAAAATTCATTTTTTGGTCTTATTGCAAAATTTAGAGCTAGAGAAGCATCATCTGCGGTATACATCCTTCCTGTTCCATCTTTGTTATCGTGGGTTGTCTCCTTAATCTTTCCATAATTAAGGTATCTTAATCCACAACCAAAGGAACAACCCCTCCAAGGAATAGAAATTTTAACACTTGAATGGCTTGTGTCACACAGCCATATTTTATGACCAAGAAGGAACGAGAATTTAGAAGAAAAAGCTGGAATCGCTGGATTTTCAAACATACTATCATCAGCTATTAAGAGTAAAGGAAAAAAAAGGAATGGAACTACCTTTCTCATCTTATGATCCCAAGCTTTCCAATCTTCTCTGCCCCATCTTTCTCTTTTATCTTATATATATAAATACCAGACGAAACCTTTTCGTTTTTATGATCATCGAGCATCCAACGGATAGGACTTATTACATTAGAGAACTTTTTAACCAGCTTTCCAGATATGGCATAAATTGAAATATTCGACTCATTTGGAACCTCAAAGACTATGTACGGCCTCTTACTCTCTTTGTCAGCACGCCAGGGATTTGGATATACTTTGATGCCTTTAGATGTAGAAGGGAAATGGATATAACCAGGCGTTATAATAGAAACATGATTTTTATCAGGAGGTATAAGAACAACATTAGAAGGGATAATACTTACATCCTCTTCTTTAATACATAAGAATGTTATTGTTGTTATTATTGCCTCTGTTCCAGATTTAGGATCTGTGATTGTACCTATGATTGAAACATATCCTGTACTAGTTGTATAATTGAAAGTACCACCATCAAATAAAGGGCCAGGGATGCATTTTTCTAACTTTAACATATCTTGATCATAAAATAGGTCGAGTTGAACCTTTTCTAAACTATTGAAGTTATCAACAACCACAGAGATTGAAAATTCTTCGTTCTTTTTTGGATACGAATGCTTTGGCTCTATCCTTATATCGACACGGGAAAAAGATGGATGGACATAGCCAGACATTACTGTAGAAACAGGGTTTTTCTCAGGAGGTATAAGAGTAACATTAGAAGGGGTAATACTTCCATTCTCCTCTTTAAGGTATAAGAATGTTATTATTGCGATCGTCCCTGTTCCAGATTTAGGATATCCTGGCGGGAATATAAATGCCATAATTGAAATACTTCCCGTGTATGTTTCAGTTTTAAAAAGATGACCAACAAACAAAGAGCCGGGGAGACAATCTTTTACCTCCAATATATCTTGGTCATACAAAACATTAAGTTCTGCTCCTTCTAAGCCATTAAGATTATCTGCAACCACAGAGACTGAGAAAGTCTCCTTTTTTTCTGGATATGAATGCTCTGGTTCTATTCTTATATTGACATTGGCACAAAAAGCACCTTGACTCAGAAGGAGAAAAAGGACGAGCCTACACTTCAAAACTTACTTTGTAATGACCAATGCCTTTGTCTGAGAAAACCTGCCTGAAGAAAGCTTGTAGAAATAAAGGCCATTTGCAACCCTCTGTCCCATGTCATTCTTCAAATCCCAATAAGCCGCCGAACCCTCTCTTAATGCCTTGTAATACCTTTTTGGCTTATAACCAAGATCTACTTTCCTTACAACCTGGCCAAGTATGTTATAGATTATTATCTTTGTATCTCCTCCCTCTGCCAGTTGATACGGTATCCAAGCCCCCTCCCTTGCTGGATTTGGAACACTTTGGAATAAAGCAGAATATTCTGGACCACCTAGCTCTATTTGGTTGGCACTACACTTTATTAAATCATCAACTTCTTCATGTAATAAGAAAGAGGAATCTTGTTTAATTGTAATCGTTGTATCTACATTATCTGTCTTTGGCTTAAATCCTATCTTTGCGATAATTCCTTGAGCTTTTGGATTACCTATCATCCTTAGGCCCTCTATTTCAATTATCCCATTATTTATCTTCACATTAAACCCTTCATCAAAGTAACCACCATTATCAACTGAGACAGCATCAAGGACTTCTGGGTCATATTTTAATTCAATCTTACCTCCTACAATACCACTCCCATTTTCTAGTCCAATATTGACAATAAATACCTTATCTTTTTCTGGCTCAATTTTTGATGGCGTCAACACAAGCCTTGGAGTCGTTAGGGTCTCTGGTACAGCCCTTATTCCACGAATCCACCTCCACATCTTGACGAATATCCAAAGATCCCATATGTCTACCTTTCCATCTGGATTTGAAAGGATGGCTGGAGGACTGCCTTTTTGTATAGGTTCTCCAACATCACCTCTTAAATCTTTGTTCCTCCAATATTTTACGAATAGAATAAGATCATATATATCTATCTTACCATCAGGACTTGTGTCATCTATAGCTCTTCCGAAATCACATAAGTATCGAGCATTTATTACTTTAGTCACTGTTGACATATCAATGGCCCTGTCACTGACCTCAATGGTTAATGTCCCTTGTTTAGGAGGAGGAGCAGTGATTGTTGCAATGCAAACTCCCGCAATAAATCCAGATATCTGTGCTCTAACTCTTATGGGTTTCGAAGCTATAGTTATTCGGCCGACATAGGTTATTATTGGCTTATTTTCATAATCCTTAGCAGTTATCGTCATTGTGGATGGCCTTCCTATTATAATGTCTTTTGGATACCATACGTCAAAGTGGCTAACTTTTCCATAAACCATTCCAGGATAAGTTGCACATGGAATTTCACCCGTCTCGAGGTTTACCAATTTTGCTGTTGTGATATTTATTATGGTTGTTGGATTGCCACTCATTGCTTTAAACATTATATTCTTTACTACTGTCCCTGTCCCTGTGAATGAATTACCCATTCTTGCCGCATTAATCCCGATATATCCCTTACGGCTATTAATCTCAATACCAAATATAACATTAGGAACCGCAAAGATTGTTCCCGTTTCAGGTGCAGGTTTAGTCATCACTGTTAGCTTTTTTGGGTCAAAAGATAAACAGATATCTACAGCATCCAAACTAGTGACATCCTCGATTACAAGATCTGCTGAAAATGTATCATTTCTTCCTATATTGGTGGACCGACTTAGATTAATCCTTACCGTTGCCGTCTGGAAAACACGAGTTTCAACGATATTGCTTGTTGCTGTAAAGGTATTTGGTTGCCACCAACAGATAAGATCGCCTGGCGTATCTGCTGCAATTTCAGGATTACCCATGCCATCTACAGCCTTAGTTCCCTGATCTCCACCATTTCTAATTGAAAAACCCCAAACCAATCCTCCTATCAAACTCACTAGAAATGCCTTTCTCATCACTATATAAACCTCCTCATTTTCTTTTAAGAAAGATTATAACATAAAAAATTCAAATTGTCAAATTTTTTTAATTTTTTTTATACATAGACGGGATAGACATATCCACCATCCTGAAGGAGAAAAAATAGAAATTAAGAAAAAGTTATTGAAATAGAAACCTATCCATAAGTCTTAAAAGCTAAGTCATTCCTAGGTTTAACTGCTTTATTTAAATTTTTCTTAAGTTAAAAAATGTCAATGTATAATATAAAAGTTGTATTAAAAAGCTTTTTTATCAAATTTTTTTAAGAAGACAATGCCCTAATTTTAGAAACTTGAAAGAAAAAAGAGTGCCCTTTTTTAGTTAAAAATTAATCTTTCATAAAAATTGGACAGACTTTAAAAAACTAACAATTGTTTTTCCTAGTTATTTTTGATATAATAAAAATATTATAATACTTTAGAAGAATTAATAATAAGTAGAAAATATTTATTTATGAAAAAAATTCTTTTTCTTCTTTGGGTATCTTTAGGATTTTCTCACGAAATCCCAGTTGATGAGATAAACTCTATAGCCATTGTAAAGGATGAAATGTATCTTGCAACGATGTATGGAATCTACAAGAGTAAAGATAGAGGAAAAAATTGGAAAAATATTGGACCTTATAATACCAATATAGTTTGTAGTAACAACGGATTTATCTACGCAGGTTGTGAGGATGGTTTATTTATCTTACGAGGAGAAAAATTGGAACATGTTCTCAACCAGCCATTTGTCTCTGCAGTTTGTTTTAGTGAGAAAACTATTGTTGCTGGAACATGGGTTGGTAAGGTTTTAATAAATAAGGACTTAAAGAAATGGGAAGAGATAATGTGTCTTAAATCTCCTATCACAAAAATTATTTCTTTGGACAAATACTTTTATCTTTCTTCTTATAACGATGGAATTTATAAAAGTTGTGACTTTGGGCATACTTGGGAAAAACTTGGATTTAATGGAAAAAAAGTTTGGGATATCTTGGCTGAAAAAACAGGACTTTGGGTTGCAACAGAAAATGGTTTATTTTGGGGAACTAATACATGTTGGATTACACTAGATAAAGGACTTACGACAAAAAAGATAAGGAGAATAGTAAGAGATAAAGATATTCTTTATCTTGGTACAAGTATAGGTGGTTTTTTTATAAGTTATGATAATGGAAAAAGTTTTTGTTCTGCAAATATAGGATTATTAAATACAAACATAATGGACATTGCAATAGATCCAGATGACCCAAAGAATATCTATATTGCAACAAAAAATGGGCTTTATAAAACAGAAGATGGAGGACAGCTATGGAAAAAACTGAACAATGGTCTTGTTTATTGTGGAAAGCCTCCTCCACCAAAAAACCCAGAGGATATAAGAAAGAGAAAAGCAAAGGAAGGAATAAAATCACCTCCAAAGGAAAGTAGTCATGGCGGCCATTAGGAATACTTGACTTTGCAGCCAGCATTATGGATAATTAAGCTATGGTAAAAATATTAAGAAAAAATAGAAAGTTAATCTTTTGGATTTTAATGTTTTCTTTTGTCATTGGGACAATATTTATTTCTTGGGGAATGAGACAGACAGGAGATGTAAGAACGGAAGACATAAGATATGCAAGAATAGAAGGCTATGAAATAACAGAAATAGATGTTTCCCTTTCAAGACAGAGGATAATAGATAGATACAAACAAAGATTTGAAAATTTTGATGAATCTGATATCCCTGACTTAAATAAGAGGGCAATAGATGAGACTATAAAGAGAAGACTTTTGCTTTGTGAGGCAAAGAGGACGGGGATTTTTCCAACAGACAAGGAAGTAATCCAAACAATGAGGCTTTCATTTCCAGACGATGCAACATACAATCAAGCAAGGAAGGTTTGGCCTAGTTCATATTGGAGGTTCAAAGAGAACGAGATGAGAGAGGAACTTTGTATCTCAAAACTTGAGGCCATAATAACAGATCTAGTCGAACCAACAAACTTTGAAGTAAAGGAATATTTTGATGATATGTATAAGCAGGTTGATTTATCACACATCCTAATTGACCCTGCAAGCTATGTTGATAAAGAAAAGATAGAAGAGCATTATGAGGCAAACAAAGATAATTATAAAAAACCAGGAGATATAAGGGCTCGCCATATATTGGTTGCTTTACCACCAAAGCCAACAAAAGAACAAGACGACATGGCAAGACAGAGAATCGCTGATATTTTACAGCAGATAAGGAGTGGTGGTGATTTTGCTGAACTTGCAATGAATAACTCAGATTGCCAATCCCGTTTCAATGGAGGCGATCTGGGATTTTTCGGAGAAGGAAGAATGGTTCCTGAGTTTGAAAAGGCAGCATATGCATTAGAGCCAGGAGGTATGTCTGATATTGTAAAAACAGATTTTGGCTATCATATTATAAAATGCGAGGAAAAAAAACCTGATATTCCAAAGACACTAAAAGAAGCAGAGGAGGATATTAGGAAAGAATTAAGGAATGATGATGATGCTGTCGGTTCTGCATCAAAGACAGCAGACCTTGTCTATGAAAAAATAAAACATGGGACAATTACATTTGAAGAAGGAGTTAAGCTTTATTCAAATGCTCCCATCTCAAAGAAGAGTAATGGAAGAATAGGTGTTATTCCAAGATTTACTTTACCAGGGACAGATACAAAGGAGATTAGGAACTTGACAGATCGGCTAAATAAAGAGATTGCCTTTGGAAGGTTTATTGTACCTGAAATTTCAGAACTTGCCTTTTCTCTAAAAGAAGGAGAGATAGGAACACCGACAAAGACAGGTTTTGGATTTCATATAATCAAGGTAAATAAATTTTTGCCACCAGATAATAAAAGACTAAAAGATGAAAAAGAAGAGATAGAACAACTCGCATCTAGAAAGAAGAAAGATGAGATTTTGGGTTTATGGTATGACTGGCTTAAAAAGACAAGAAAAGTCAAGCTTGGGTATGCATTTGAAGAAATGATAAGCAAGGAGTAAGGAGTGGTTAGGGTCAAGATATGTGGGCTGAAAGAAAAGGAAGATGTAGATACAGCAATTTCTTTTGGAATAGATGCCTTAGGATTTATTTTTTACAAAAACTCACCAAGATATATAGAACCTGAGAAAGTAAAAGAAATTATAGAAAATATTGAACCATTTATCACAACTGTCGGTGTTTTTGTAGATGAAAGCCTAGATGAGGTAAAAAGAACCATAAGGTTTTGTGGTATTTCTTGCGTCCAGTTTCATGGCAATGAAAGTCCTTCATATTGCAAGGAATTCCAAAGGCCAATTAAGGCATTTAGGGTAAAGTGCTTGGAGGACATTAAAAGAATAGAAGAATACGAAGGGATAACATGGCTCATTGATAAAGAAAATAACAGTAAAATTCACTGGGATGTTGCAAAACTACTTTCCAAAAAAGGAAGGGTCATTCTATCAGGTGGCCTTACCCCAGAGAATGTAATGGATGCAACAAATTTTGTCAAACCCTATGCAGTTGATGTATCCTCTGGAATTGAAGATAGTCCAGGAAAAAAGAACCATGAGAAACTTAAGGCGTTTATAGAAAATGCAAAGACTTCCAGATAAAAAAGGCCGTTTTAATGGTTTTGGAGGGAGATTTGTCCCAGAGACCTTAATGAGTGCCTTAATTGAGCTTGAAGAGGCGTATATTTCTGCAAAAAAAGATAAAAGCTTCCAGAAAGAGTTAAAAAGTCTTCTTTCCTCATATGCTGGAAGGCCAACACCGCTTTACTTTGCAAAAAATTTGACAAAAAGGCTTGGTGGTGCAAAGATTTATCTAAAAAGGGAAGATCTATGCCACACAGGTGCACATAAAATAAACAACACGCTTGGTCAAGTCCTCCTTGCAAAGATGATGGGAAAAAAAAGGGTAATTGCAGAAACTGGTGCAGGACAGCATGGTGTTGCAACGGCAACAGCATGTGCAATGCTTGGATTGCAATGTGAGGTATATATGGGAGAGGAGGATATTGAGCGCCAAAGGCTTAATGTCTTTAGGATGAAGCTTCTTGGAACATGTGTCCATCCTGTATCATCGGGCTCAAAGACTCTAAAGGATGCTATAAATGAGGCATTAAGGGACTGGGTAACAAATGTAGGGACTACATATTATGCCATTGGCTCTGTTGTTGGTCCACATCCATATCCGATGATTGTGAGGGATTTTCAGTCTGTAATTGGTAAGGAGACAAAAATGCAGATTTTAAAACAAGAAAAAAAATTGCCCAATTATCTCATTGCCTGTGTTGGTGGTGGTTCTAATGCCATTGGCCTCTTTTATCCATTCTACAACCTTCCCGTAAAACTTATCGGTGTTGAAGCAGGAGGGAAAGGAATAGGCACAGGGAAGCATGCTGCATCCCTATCTGCTGGAGAAAAAGGTATTCTTCATGGCTCTTTATCTTATATCCTTCAGGATGAAAATGGACAGATCAAAACAACCCATTCTATCTCTGCTGGTCTTGACTATCCAGGAGTAGGACCTGAACATAGCTTTTATAAAGAGGAAAAAAGGGCAGAATATGTAGCAATTACAGACAAGGAAGCTTTGGATGGCTTTTTACTCCTTTCTGAGCATGAGGGAATAATCCCAGCATTGGAGCCAAGTCATGCAATTGCCTATTGTACAAAACTTGCCTCTAGGCTTCCAAAGGATAATATCATCATAATATGCCTTTCTGGAAGGGGAGACAAGGATGTTGCTGAAGTTTCTAAGGTAATGCAAAATGAATAGAATAGAAGAAGCGTTTAGAAATAAAAAAAGGCCGCTTCTTATTCCATATATTACAGGAGGAGATCCATCTTTAGATAAAACAGAAGGTCTTATCTTTGCACTTGAGGAAGGAGGAGCAGATATTATTGAGCTTGGTATTCCTTTTTCAGATCCCATTGCAGATGGTCCAATTATTCAAGAGGCATGTAATAGGGCATTGAAAAAAGGAGCAAGTTTAAAAAAGATAATTGAATTGGTTGGAAGAATGAGAAAAAAAACTAAAGTCCCTATCGTCCTTTTATCTTATTATAATCCCATTTACAAATATGGCATTTCTTCTTTTATAGAGGATGCAGAAAAAAATGGTGTAGATGGCTTAATCGTTGCAGATTTACCACCTGAGGAAGGAGAAGAATTAAGAAAATTGTGCGTAAAAAAAGGTATTTGTCTTATATTTCTACTTGCACCAACAAGTCCACCTAGCAGAATAAAGCTCATTTCTAATAAATCCTCTGGATTCGTTTATTATGTCTCACTACTTGGAATAACAGGGATTAGGGAAAAACTAAGGGACAGGCTCATTGATGACTTAGTAATGGTTCGTAAGTTTTGTCCAAAACCTATAGCCCTTGGATTTGGAATATCAAAACCAGAGCATGTAAAGGAAGTTTTAAATATTGTTGATGGAGTAATTATTGGCTCAGCAATTGTCGATATCATTGCAAAGAACCAAGAAAATCCTGAAGAAAAAGTAAAACTGTTTGTCAATGAGATAAAAAAAGCTTGCAAAAAATAAAGTTTGTTGACATAATATATTTAAATTGGGAGGTGTAAGGAATGGAAGAAGAGAGAAAAGATGAAGAGGATATAGTAGAAAAGCTCGCTAAGGAATTCCTACTGGATATGGAAAAAGAAAAGATTTCTGATGAAGAAGAACCTGTTTTAGAGGAAAAACCAGCTGTTCCAAAAGAAGAAGAGTTTATTTCTGTCCCAGAGAAAGAACCATTTGTCTTTCCTCCTTTGGAAGAAATTCCTACACCAACCTACGAGGAGCCTTTTTTTAAGGAAGAACCTGAAGAACCTATCTTGCCAAAAGAAGAACTTTATCCACCAATTTATGAAAAACCTAAAGAAGAGCCTATACAACCAACCTATGAAGAAATGCCATCAACTGAAAAGATAGAGGAAATCCTTGCAAGTATTGAAGAGGAAGAAAAGGGTGTTACATGGCCAAAGGAAGGGGTCTTAATGGAGAAAGAGGAAGAAGAGGAGGAGATTGAAGAAAAATTTATTCCTTCTGAAGAGGAGCTTTTAGTAAAAAGGCGACCAATAAGGAGAAGAAAGCGACCATCAAGGTTACTTAAATTTGCAATAATTGGTTGTTTGTTTGGAGGGATATTAGGCTTTGGATTTTACTTTGGTATGAGGCATTTTCAACCAATTATAAACTTTGTCAATATCGGTTTTATCAACAAAATACTTAAACCCTCTTGCTCTATTACAATTTCTTCTTATCCAAGTGATGCTAATGTATTTCTAGATGATATACTAAAAGGAATGACCCCACTGACTATTCCAAAACTTTCATTTGGTGACTATAATATTAAAATAGAAAAAGAAGGATTTAGGCCTTTTGTAAAGGTAATAAATGTAAATACAAAAGAGCCTATGGATATTGTTGCTCACCTTGAGCCTATGGTTCTTCCTGAAGTTGAAGAAGAACTTGTTATTGGAACAGGGACATTGATTGTAAGGCCAAATCCAAAAGATGCTAGGATATATATTGATGGAAAGATAAGTAAGATACCTATTTTTCTTTCTTCTGGTATTCATTCAATAAAGGTGCAAAAAGAAGGTTTTTCAGTATTTGCAAGGAATGTAGAAATAAAGGAAGGGGAGGTAATTGAGATTAGTGCAAATCTTTCTCCGCTTTTTGGAAACCTTCTTATTGATTCTATTCCTCGTGGTGGCTATGTGTTCTTCGAAGAAAAGGAAGTAGGAAAAACACCTGTTATCATTCCATCACTTGTTCCTTGGAAACCATACAATGTAGAAATAAGGATGGAAGGTTTTTCTCCATGGAGGGGAAAGACATTTGTTGAACCAAACCAGAGGACAAAGATAATGGCTCTTTTGAAGAGAATGGATTTGAAAGAAGAATTATATTACCCAAGAGAAAGGATTATTTATGAGAAACCATATGAAAAAGAAGAGATTGTTCGTTTTATTCCAAAAAAACCACTCATAAGAGAACCAGAAGTAATATCCAAAGAGCTTCTTGAACTAAAAAAGACGATCGAAGAGTTTAAAAAAATGCCTTCCCCAACTATTTCTTATCCTTTCTTTACGCAAGAATATGAACCAGTAAAGGCAGAAATTCCTTCTCCTTTGCCCAAGAAACCAAAGCCTATGCCAGAGATTGTAACGGGTCCCTCTGTCTGCTTTATTACCTCAATTCCACCAGGTGCAGAAATCTTCCTTGATGGAAAACCAATAGGTAAAACCCCAATTCGTTCATTCATGATCGAAGGAGGAAAACATAGACTGAAAGCAGTGCTTGCAGGATATAAGGGGGAAGAAAGAGAGGTTTTGGTGAATAGTAAAGAAACAAACTTCTTTAATTTTTCCTTAACCAAAAAATGAATTGGTTTAGAAAACCAAAGTATACAACATTAACTGTTAGCCCCCCTCAAATAAAACCACCGAGTAACATTTGGGTAAAATGTGACGGCTGTGGTGAACTTATCTACAAAAATGAACTTGAAAATAATTTTATGGTATGTATTAAGTGTAATTTTCATTTTAGGCTTTCTGCAAAAGAAAGAATAAAAATAACGCTTGATAAAGGAAGTTTTAAGGAAGATTTTACAGAGATTCATCCTGTTGATTTCCTGGGATTTTATGACACAAAAGGTTATAATGAAAGACTTATTGAGGCATCAAAAAATACAGGATGTTCTGACGCAATCGTATGTGGTTATGGAAAGATAGACAAAAAACCAGTTGCGATTGGCGTTATGGACTTTTCTTTTATGGGTGGAAGTATGGGCTCTGTTGTTGGAGAAAAGATAACTCTTCTTGTTGAGAAGGCAACAGAATCTAAAATACCCCTTATCATTTTCTCATCATCTGGTGGTGCAAGGATACAAGAGGGTATGGTTTCGCTTATCCAAATGGCAAAGACCTCGGGTGCGATATCTTATTTTAAAAAAAATGGTGGTT
Source organism: bacterium (assembly GCA_003498085.1). Taxonomy (GTDB): domain Bacteria; phylum UBA9089; class UBA9088; order UBA9088; family UBA9088; genus UBA9088. The sequence continues at coordinate 6,775 of DNCM01000179.1, read as the reverse complement.
TTTATCTTTCAGCTTTAACAGATCCAACAACGGGTGGTGTTGCAGCAAGTTTTGCCCTCCTTGGTGATATAATCATTGCAGAACCAAAAGCCTTAATTGGTTTCGCAGGACCAAGAGTTATAGAACAGACAATCAGACAACATCTTCCTTCTGGTTTTCAAACATCAGAATTCCTCCTTTCTCATGGGATAATAGATATGGTTGTAGAAAGAAAGAATTTAAAGAAGACCATTTCAAGTTTACTTACTTTCTTCTCATAAATCTTATGGAAGATCTGGTACTCTTTTTAGGTCTTCTTCCCTAATAAATCGAAAAACTGTTCCATCCGGCAGTGTAATTTTGTCTTGTTTTTTGAAGAGAAAGGATATAGGGCTCTCATAAGGTTGTTGGACAGATGAAATTGGTGGTTTTTCTCTAATTACCTCCTTTTTTATCTCGTCTGGTACTTTCCTTTTAATCACTTGTTTTCTCACCGGCTTATCCAGTCTTACTTCCCTCTTTATTTGCCTTTCTGGACAATTTGGACACCTACAAAATCCATCTTCTACAAAAGCAAGAATTAAAACCAGCAATATCAACTTCATTTCTCTTCCCTCCTTAATTCCATTACTCATTCATACTACTACTCCTTCCACTCTATTGCCACTTCCATTTCCTCTAGATGCGGAAAATGGACTACTTTATGGTACTGGACAAAACCTTCCTCGCCCCAATTTACGACACGAACAGGTTTTATTCCAGGACTAATATCAACATCTTTTATTCTTCCTTCGTCGCTCATCTGGACAAGAAGCTTCTTACCAACAGGATCAATAACGGGCCTTGACGGAACACCTTTACCAAGATAAATTCCTGTAACGATCATGTCTCCTACACTTGTCCCTTTCAAAACCTCCCTTGAAGGGGGGTCACCAGTCAAATAATCAATTGCATGAAGATAGGCATATCCTCCTGCTTCACACGGCTGTACTGTTGGAATAAAGGATGTGAAAAACAGTATCCCTCCATATATAAGACAAGATTCTGTAATTCTTTCCGCCACATCATCGCATCCTTTAAAATTAAGATCAAGATACCACCCCCAGTTATGCGTTTGTGCCTTTTTTATTTTAGTTGTCCTTGTTCCTTCGTTTGGCCTGAAGTCTTTGTCACCAGTCAAAGGATCCACTACACAAAGCGGTGGAACCCCTTTATTTACAAACATCACTTCGTCTAATTTATGATACCAATAATTTGTACTATTGGTTATTTCATCCATTCCTATCTTTTTATTCTTTAACTCCTCTATCCCTATCCCTCTCTTTTCTTCTCCTCTATCTATCAAGCAGTAGAGTGTTTGAGTATATGTTGAAATGATATCTTCTTTGTCTTCGTATCTTCCTGTTCCAAAGAAAAGCATTGGTTTATAATCCTTGGTGAATGTAATTGCAATGGGAACACTTATTGGCTGACCTTTCTTTGTTTGAAATATTGGGTATGGTTCCCAATTTTTATTTCCATTTATAGTATTTATGGAAGGTGTTCCAACGGTCATCTTCCAAACCCTTCCATTACTATCACCAAAGTATACAACGTCTATTAAGTCGTTGAACATTCCATCGTAAGCATCATCAACAGCAGAAGCAGATGTTAAAGGAAGGGTTGCGGAGGTACCATTGTGTTTTACCTCTATGATCAAATCTTCGTTTTCTGGTGTCAAGCCTACTGTCCCCTTCTTTAAAGGCTTTCCTGTTGTAATGTTCAATGGAATAATGTACGGTTTATCACTTGTGTTGTTTATGCTTGTTGTCAAAAATGCAACCCAATATGGTATTTTATCTACGCCTTTAATTATACCAATCTCGGGACACGACATTGAATCACCCAGTCTTTCTCTATCAGAATACTCCCAAATAACACTCTTTGTCCCTGTCCAATTGATCATTGCAGTAGAATCTGTAATGTTTAAACAGAAATAGTAAGAACCTCCTTCCCTTTCTCCACCAACAAGGACACTTCCCCATTCTCTTCTGACGCCCGACCCTAATCCAAAGTGCATACGTATATCTGTCTTTACAAGGCCAGCGTCGACACCAGAAAATCTACAAGGGAAATTAGGATCGGCTTTATATCTTAAGTATGGTAGGAGATTCGATGGGATATATACCCACTTTTCCCACCCACCACAGTGATATGGACTCTCTTCCTTTTTACAAAGTAGTCTCAGTTTTTCTAATACATTACCCTTTTTATCGTATTCACAATCACTTATTGTACCATATGTCTTATGGCCGCACTTATCCACCAAGGAAAATGCATGAAGCAGACCATCATTAGAGCCAACAAATACCATCCTTTCCCTTTTCTCATACTTCTCAACAAAATAGCGGTATGGATCTAGTGGTCCACTAATATGTTCTCCATACCAAGCATTTGGTACACCCAAAACAAGAGGCGTGGAATAGACAATATCAAAGAGCCTCCATCCATCCATCCTTTCTTTAAGGAGATCAGGAAATTTTTTTGGAAGAAAGTTGGGCAAAAAGTCTTCATCTCTATATTCACCACTGATCCAAGAAACGAGTGCTTCTGCTTCATTAACATCTAAGATTCTGGGAAATAATCTTCCTGCCCGCTCATAAAGTGGATCTTCCTTAAGCATATTGTATAACCACTCCCCACCAGGCACATTAGAAATATTTTCCTTTTTAAAATCAAACTTAAGTCCTATTGTATTTGTATTGCATGTATAAATATTTCTTGGCCAATTATCCAAATTTCTCCATGTATTATTATCATCAGAATCCGCCGTCTCTGTTCCAAGCCTTTCTCCTCCCTCCCATACAGGAAGGTTTTCAGGTGAATATGGAAGTTTAAATGCCTCGAGATAACCAACCCACCCTCTTGGATTAAACCTTGCCCTAACAACATGGTCCTGAAACCTTGTCTCAGATGTCGATATAGAAACAGCAACAGCAACAGAAGATGCTGTTCTTTCAATAATATCCTGTATTATCGCACTTAAACTTTTCTTTAGTTTCTTAGGGCTTGTTGCTGAGAAGTATCTTTTATCGGTTTCCCTTAGTGCAAAATAATTGACCCTATTATAAGAACCAGGTACACAATCTCCATACTCGGTATATGAACTGCATTTATCGGCTTCTGCTGCATATCTTAAGAATGGTAGGTCATATGCAAAGCCAATAATATATGTATGAATACGCTGCTGTTTATAACCCCTTTTCATATCTTGCGTTTCTGCAATAAGGTCTGTTTGAGAACCACCAAGGAATTTCACAACATCATCGAGGTAATGACTACACCACTGATGTGGCTCTATTACTGCTCCAAGCTCAGCACACCCTACTCCATCTACATTCCATTTAACATTTCTAATATTTTCATGATACATTGGTGGTTCATATCCATCACCGTCAAAGTCAAGGTCAGCAGGATTTACTTCTTTCGGCAATTCTCCTTTGGGATAGTTTCCCTTTAAAGGGGGAACTTCTGTGTCGTAAGTAGGAAATCCATCCGTAATAAGAAGGATTGATGTATCCTGGCACCAATGTTTTACTCCATAATTATCTAGGTAGGCATCCGTTCCAAATATAACCTTATGCTTAGGGTTAGAGTCTCTTGTAACACACCACTTCGTTTCGCTTCCTATAAGATACATCCCTGCCTCGTATACAGTCTCTGCTAACGGTGTATATTCATTTGCAATAATACTTCTTATATGTTTTTCTATATTGTCAAGATGACTTAAATCATAATATGGTTTAGTAGTAATGGAACCAATCTTCGCTAATAATTCACCACCTCTATTTACAAACCTTAAACCTGTATCGCAACTCAAATGAGGGTCCTCAAGAAACTTTCTAAAAACCATCAATCCGTATTGTAGTTTGACATCTACATGGAAAATCTTCATAAAGTCTGTCCTTATAAGGTCATTTACTACATATCTTGCTGTGTTCATACGACTTGCAGGCTTCCTATACCAGTATCTATACCACTCAGTCCATGTACCATTGTGCATCTTATTTCCATAGGGATCAAACCAATAGTAATCAATTCTATTAGGTTTGACAAGTGGCTCCCTAAGAAATGGCCCTCCATCTTCAGGATCTACTAAGTCCTCAATGAATCTTGGGGGTTCAGGGGTATATGCAGGATTTGTCCTTTTTAGTTCTATCTTATAGAATCTATCGCTTCCCCATGTCTTCCATGGCTGTAAGCTTGTATTTGCCATTCCAAGTAACCAATTAAGGTAGTTTCCTTGATAATGTCCTCTCCAGTTTATTGAATCGTAGGCACTGTAATCATTCTTTACAAGATAAACAATTATCCATTTTCCAGGTTCCCTTTCACCTAGGACATACCATCCATCCTCAAATACAGAATAGCATGAACCCATAGCGAATTTTCCAGGATAACTTTTATTTGGATCATAAACCCATTTGTCAGGATCTCCCCCTCCATAAGTATACCCTGCCTCTATGGTTGCCTCTAAAATCAAATTCATGCTATCTGAGTTATCAAGGATAATGAGAAGGTTTGGGTCAATCTCAAATGCAGAGAGAAAAATAGGGTTTTTGCACTCCCCTTCCTTTGCCTCTCCTAATAAAGGAAGAATTAGCAAACCAAAAAATAAAACAAGTGTCTTCATTCTACTGTTCTATTGAAAAAATCCTTTCTAATGTAAGATAAATCTTCTTTTTCAGTTTTCCTTGGTATCCTACCGACTCTATATAGAAATAAAAAGCTTCAAATCTCGCTCCGCCTTGAAATCTTGGTCCTACTTGAAAGCCAGGTATCGGGCGGTGAACACCTGACCACTTTATATTTGTATTAAACCCCTCTTTTTCTCTAAATAAAGGGTTTTCTTCGGAAGAGAAATCTGAATCTATAAGTGCTGGGGACATAACACCTACATTCTCAAAAAATGCAATTGCCCTATTTATTCCCGTCTCACTCTGAGCAAATGCCTCTTTTCTTTTCTTTAGAGCAGTTGTCGTCCAAATCTCCTTTCTTGCAAGAAGTACCAAAAGGATTCCAACAAGAAGGAGAATAAATATAGTCGATATTGCAACAACCAAAGCAACCCCTCTTTTCATTCTACCAACCTCCCAATCTCGCTACATCTGATTTAAAATATGTATTTCTAAGCCTTACCTTTGTATCCAATGTGGTAGTCAATGTTTTCCCTTCTCCCTTTATAGGATATTCAAATGTTATACTCATATCTATCATTCTTACATCATCTGCTGATTTAGAAGACAAGGGTAATTCTATTTTTGTCCCGCTTGTTCCAATATAGCCAAATTCAACATCCTCTACATTTTTTATCAAAACCTCCCACGGTTCTTCTCCACACCTTCTAAGAAGCGATCTCTGAGACTGGTTAAATGCATATGTGATTCTTTCGCTACTTGTCACCGACCCATTCTCATCAAAATCAGCTTCAAAGGTTAAGGTTCTAGCGCATGACTCTGTACCAATCCTCTCTACATGGTGTGCGAAATTTGGAGAATCATCAGAGGGTGCATTAAAAATATCCCAGTGTCTATATCCTGCATGCCTCAACTCAGAAACCATAAGGTCAAGAGTCTCCCTAATACTATACTCTGCCTCTACCCTTGCTCCTGTCCTTATATGAACCCTTTCTGTTATTAAAATAAGTTGGGCAACAACTATGATCATCACCACCATACAAAAAAGGGCAACAAGAAGTTCAACTAGTGTTATACCCATTTTCTTGTTCATTCTTCCTTAAAGTCCTGACCCTCTTCATGAAGGGCTCTATATATTGCCATATAAACAATATTTGTCGTTTCTGCCCATTCATTATTGTCTGTACGGCGCCAGACACAGGTTATGGAAAATGTTCCACCCCTAATCTCACCTTCGACTACATCCAATGTTCTGCCTTCTATACTTGGCCTTCCGCATTCAGTACCAATGCTGGCTACAGTTCCTGGGGTAATATAATAAGTAACCGGCCCTATTTCCACTGTCATAGTTCCACCTATATTCCACCATATATTCTTATCTGTTATAGGTATGGATGTAGCTGTTGCCCATTCTATATTCTTTATTTCCTCAATCCTCCTTTCAATAAGAAATACCGATTCTTGCTTATGTTTCGAGAATATTATTGCATTTTGGGTATATGTTATTGTCTTTATAAGAAAAATACAAGAACCCAAAACTATAATCATCGCAATAAGTGTTTCAATGAGCGTAAATCCTTTCATTTTATCTCTTCTATCCTCCCAAATTTATTTATTCTTACATACCTTGATTTTCCTTTTGATGTTAAGGTGATTGATGTAACAGGTGATGCAAAACCGGTTACTGTAGCAAAAGAAATAATCGGATTAATAACCGGAATATCTGGAGTAAGATGAAGCTTCCTCATATCTCTTTTCTTTTCTGTTTGCTCACCCCATAAAGGATTTTGAAAAACTCTTTCTTCTTCAGTAATTGTGTATGTTCCTGTGTATGTTCCTTCGAGCGGAGGAGTTGTTGTTCCAAAGATAACTATCGTCTGCGTTCCTGATTTTGCAAATTCAACTGCACACCGCAAATCAAGAATAAGATCTTGCGTTGTCTGTCTCAATCTTGCTTGATTTACATACGAACTTATACTTACAATACCAACGCCCGTGGCAACACCAATAATTATAATTACAACCAACATTTCAATTAAAGTAAACCCTTTCATCATTTTAAGTTTAATCAATGTTTTTTATTTTGTCAAAAAATTTCTTCTGTAACCTACCCATAAGTC
>DNCM01000168.1 GCA_003498085.1 bacterium | reverse complement strand
CTTAAATTTTTGGGAAATTAAGGTTTAGTATACTACTTTAGACGACAATAATTCGTCATGAAAAAAGATAGAAGTAATAAGCTTTTCTTATAGAAGTTATTTTTTAATCCATAGTAATAACTTGTCTAGAGAAAGAGGTATATCCTTTGTAAAAAATACTCCAAACAAAATAGCAAGGAAGGCTAAATCAACGAAAAATGCAAATTTTACCCTAAATGGTACATCCCTAAAACATCCACATTCGATGTCAAGCCCCCTTAAGATAGACGAAGCTAAAGCAACAGTAAAGACAAAGACAAGAATAATTGCCAATAAAGAAAAAAATCTTGTTTTAAATCCAAGGACAAGAAAAATCCCTATAACGAGCATAGAAAAGATAAAAATGTATGCAGATGGCATAATAAGAAAAGCTGGAAGGATTCTATAATTCTCAATTGCCGCGGCAAAACCAACCACATCAGTTATTTTTGGGATACTTGAATAAAGAAATATTCCTCCCATAAAGAGCCTTCCAAAAAAAGCAAGCCATCTAAATATCATCTTTACAACCATAAACTATACACTGTAAACTATAAATCATTCAAATGGAATTTAAGGCAGGACATGTCTCAATAATTGGAAAACCAAATGTTGGAAAGTCAACATTGATGAATACTATTCTCAACGAGAAACTTTCGCCTGTCTGCCCAAAACCGCAGACAACAAGACACAACATTCTTGGGATATTGAATGTAGACAATGCTCAAGTAATATTCATCGATACTCCAGGAATGATGAAGAAACCGAAAGATAATCTTGATAAAAGAATGCTGAATAGAGCAAAAACATCTATTTCCGATGGTGATGTTTGTTTATACATGATTGAGCCATTTGAAAAAGAAGAGATTCCAGATATCCTTAAAAACCAAAAACTAAAGATTCTTGCAATAAACAAGGTAGACCTTGTAAATAAACTCACATTACTTCCATTGATCGAACATTATAATAATCTGAGCTTATTCAACGAGATAATCCCAATCTCTGCGAAAAAGGGTGATGGTTGTGATGTATTGGTAGAAAATATAATATCACTCCTTCCTCATCATCCTCCATTTTATGAAAAAGACATTCTTTCTATTCATCCTGAAAAGTTCTTTGCACAGGAAATAATAAGGGAAAAGGTTTTTTCGACATATGGCGAAGAAATTCCATATTTTACCTGCGTTTCTATCGAGGAGTTTGCTGAAAGGGAAAAAGGAAAAGACTATATCAGGGCAATCGTTTATGTCGATCGCCCATCACAGAAAGCAATAATAATCGGAAAAGGAGGAAAAGCATTGAAAAAAGTAGGCGAAGAGTCGAGAAAGGAAATCGAGGCATTCTATGGAAAATCAATATACCTTGAACTTGTCGTGAAAGAAAAGGAAGGCTGGAGAAAAAAGGAGGGATTTTTGAAAGAAATAGGATATTAAGAGGAGGTAAAGAATGATCATAGTGCTTGGACCAGGAACAACAAAGGATGCAATTGAGTATATTACTAAAAAAATAGAAGATGCAGGACTTAAACCTTTAGTTTCTTCTGGGGTTGAGAGGACAGTCATCAATGTCATTGGTGACGAGAGAATATTGGACAAGAACCAGTTTGAAGCAATTCCTTGCGTTGAAAAAATTATCCCAATCCTTAAACCTTACAAATTTGCAAGTAGGGAATTCAAACAGGAGAATACGGTAATTAAGGTAGATGGTGTGGAGATTGGTGGAAATAAAATTGTTATTATTGCAGGCCCTTGTTCTGTTGAAGGAAAAGAACAAATCATTGAAATAGCGAAGGCTGTGAAAGAAAAGGGAGCAGGCATGCTCCGTGGAGGTGCATTCAAACCAAGAACATCTCCTTATGCATTTCAGGGTTTGGAAGAAGAAGGCTTGAAACATTTAAAAGAAGCAAAGAAAGAAATAGGTCTTCCAATTGTCTCCGAGCTTATGGATACAAAGGATATCGAGCTATTATTGGAATATGTTGATGTTATTCAGATTGGGGCAAGGAATATGCAGAATTTTTCTCTCCTTAAAGAAATTGGAAAGATAAATAAACCTATTTTACTAAAGAGGGGGATGTCTGCAACGATCAATGAATTCTTAATGGCTGCGGAATACATTTTGGCGGGGGGAAACCAGCAGATTATCCTTTGTGAGAGGGGTATAAGGACATTTATTGACCATTCAAGGAATACGCTTGATATTTCCGGAATTGCTGTCCTTAAAGAACTTACCCATCTTCCTGTTATCTCTGATCCATCCCATGCAGGAGGAAAAGCAAAACTTGTAACCCCACTTGCTTTGGCATCAATTGCTGTAGGATGCGATGGCCTCCTTGTTGAGGTCCACCAAGACCCTGAAAGGGCATTCTCTGACGGTGAACAGAGCCTCAACCTGGATGCCTTCGGGAAGTTAATGGATGAAGCAGGAAAGGTTGCAGAGGCTTTAGGGAGAACGATTTAATACTATTCCGATTCCTTTGTAATGATATATATTATGCCTTTTATGTCTCCATTTTCCTTTATATAACCTGCATCAAAAATAAAACCATCCTTTTCTATCCTTGATGGAAGATGCTCAAACTTAACCCCAAAGATCTCATAAAAATCCCTTCCTAATTTTTTTCCACGAACATTGGAAAGAGAGCTTGCAGATTGATTAATATAGA
>DNCM01000072.1 GCA_003498085.1 bacterium | reverse complement strand
GTGATGATTCAGCAGGTTGGCCGTCAATATACCTTACCAAGGGATGGCATAAGATAGTTGTTGAATATAGGGAAGCAACAGGTGATGCCAAGGCATTTCTCTCTTGGGATGCAGTCTCATGGGGGACCATTTCATCAACCTACTTTTACTACCCATCAACATATATAACAACAGACCTTGGTGCAGGAGAAAATATTGTTTTTAATGTCCGTTATGCCTTAGGGACAATAACCGAAGGATTAAAAGGGGAATACTTCAATAACGAAAACCTTTATGGAACCCCTGTCTTAACAAGAATAGACCCAACAATTAGCTTTAATTGGGAGGCTGGCTCACCTGCACCAGGCATTGTTAATACTGATAACTTCTCAGTCCGCTGGACAGGGATGATTTATGCCCCTTCCGACAAAACCTATTGGTTCAGTAACCGTGCTTATTATCCTGATAATGGACCAATAACAAACGATGGAATGAGGCTTACTATTAACGACAATACTATTTTTGATGAATATTGGAATGATGGTGATGATTCAGCAGGTTGGCCATCAATAAACCTTACCAAGGGATGGCATAAGATAGTTGTTGAATATAGGGAAGCAACAGGTGATGCCAGGGCATTTCTCTCTTGGAATGCAGTCTCATGGGGTGCTATTGAGCCAGGAAAATTTCTTTCCGTTATCATACCCGAAGGTGCCTCTGCCAAAGGTGTTGTTGTTTATGACCTCATTCCCCAAGAGATAACATCCTTCTCATTTAGCCCACCTGCATCTTCTACTGTTGGTAGTTTATTTATCTGGAACATTGGCACATTTACAGGATTTGGAGAAATCAGGCTTTCTGCTACTATATCCTCTACTGTCATTGGCTCAACAAGCTTTACAAACTATGCATCGATAACAACAACATCTAATGAGACGAATTACGATAATAACTTTGCTTCCTATAACATGCATGTCGTAGGTCCTGGCATATATGTCCATAAGACTATGGAAAAGGATCCTACCTGGGGAGAAATGCAGGGTGAATATATATCGAATATTCGTCCAGGGCAAGATAAGGAGATAAATCGGCCATATTTCGTTGATATAGATGCAGACGGTGATTTTGATTTCTACTTAGTTGGAAAGGATGATAATGTCTATTTCTTTGAAAATCAAGGTACTATACATTCTCCAGATTTTGTGAATAAAGGGTTTGTTATAGATGAAAATGGAGGGGTGATAATTGTAGGTTCACACTGGATTAGCCCTTCTCTATGCGACATAGATGGCGATTCTGACTATGATCTCTTCATAGGAGAATCACACGGCGAGATAACATACTATAAAAATATAGGTGGTGTAAAGGAGCCTAAATTTAAGAAGATAGGTTTTATAAAGGACAAAATTACTAATAGAGAAATAGTTAAACCATATTCTATGCCATTCTTTGTAGATATCGATGGAGATTCTGATTATGATCTATTTATTGGGACAGAAGATGATGGCATCTGTTGGTATGAGAATACAGGAGATTCATCTTCTCCTGAGTGGGGAAATAAAGGAGAACTTAAGGATAAAAATGATGACAATATCGGCAGCGGTCGCTCCCGTGTTTCTCCATATTTCGTTGATATAGAGGGTGATTTAGACTATGACTTATTCTTTGGAGATTCGCAAGGCTTTGTTTGGTTCTATAGAAATGTAGGGACACCTTCGTCTTTTTCATTCGAGTATGCTACCAACGATTATAACAATATATATGATGCAGGAAGAACTTTCACTGCCCCTTCATTTGCCGATATAGATGGAGATTCTGATTATGACATGTTCATTGGCTGGGGGAATGCGATAGACCTTTATAAAAATGAAATGACTCGTTCTTTGGATGTGTCTCCAGGTGAATCTGTAACATACTATATCAGATATGGAAACTATGGTCCATTCACTGCAAATGATGTTTTTGTTGGTGACTACCTTCCAAATGATATCGTTAATGTAAGTACTAATCCAATACCATCCGGAAGTTTAACACTTGACAATATAACATTTTATTATTGGAATCTTGAAAATTTACCTATTAACAAGGAAAAAACTATCGTAATAAAAGGCTCTATATCAGAAAAAGCTCTTGGTTCAGCAAGTCTTACAAATATTGCGACAATAACCTCTGTAAATGGTTTTCGACATTTAGAAAATATCACATCCTCTTGGACAACTCACATCCCAACACCTGAGCTTTATGTTTATAAATTCCAGAAGAAGGAACCAGCTTTTATCTTAGGAACTATAACCTATGCAGGTATAAATACAGAGCAGGGGTGTGTGCCGAAGTTTGTTGATATCGATTGTGATGGAGACTACGATATGATCGTTGATGGATACGAGGGACCACCATATTCAGGGCGTGATATGCAGTTCTTAAGAAACGATGGGGATCCAGGGAATCCATCATGGACCCTTATTACAAATGATTATGCCTCTTACTCTGGTGGTGTGATAATAGAAGAAGAATACCGTGATAGCCATTGCTTCGTTGATATCGATAACGATGGCGATTTTGATCTATTTCAGGGAGATGGATTAGATGAATATATTGAATATTATAGGAACGATGGAGATTGGAAAGAGCCGAAATGGACATTGGTAAATGATGAATACATCGAAGTGAATGGTGAAGAGGGGGAACTTGCTCCAGTATTCTGTGATATAGATAACGATGGAGACTTCGACCTATTTATTGGAAGGGAAAATGGAAAGGTTACATTCTATAAAAATCAAGGAACACCAGAAGAACCAAACTTTATACATGTTTCTGATGACTATGCAAATATAGATGTTTCAAAGAATTCTAGTCTCTGTTTTGGTGATATAGATAATGATTTAGACTATGACATTTTAGTTGGAAATGGAAACAATGGGACAATTACCTTTGTTGAAAATATAGGAAGTCCAGGTAGCCCAAGTTGGGCATCTCCTATTGAACTTCTTAGTATTTCCAATATCCCTGGTATCAATCAACCTTTCAACCTTCACCCAGAGCTTATTGACATAGATGCAGATGGCGACCTCGACCTATTTATTGGCTATAATGGCGGAAATATTGCATTCTTTAAGAATGTAACAGAGAAAATCTCTGCTGCTGCACCAGGCGGAACAATTACATACTATATCAAGTATGGAAATAATGGTCCTGGTAATATAAGCTTTGTTGTGAAAGATACACTCCCAGAAAATGTTACATTTATTTCTGCATCTCCAAATCCTTCAACAATAACAGAAAATATCCTTGAATGGGATGTCTTTATAGAGACAAAGAAGTGGGGGATAATTACAATTGATTGTATCCCTGATCCCGGTCTTCCCGATTCATCAACCCTTAATAATAAAGTAGAGTTATTCTATCCTGGCTGTGATGGTTATTTGGGAAATAATAGCAGTATTTGGTTAAACCATATTATTTCGATGGACCTTTCAATAGAAAAGAAAATAAGAGAACATCCCTGGACATGGATTACTGATCAGTATGGCTTTATAGATGTAGGAGATTATTCTGCTCCCTGGTTCCATGACCTCGATGGCGATGGAGATCTTGATCTGATCGTTGGAAACGGTGCAGGTAATGTTTTGTTCTATAAAAATGAAGATGAAACATATTCGTTTGAAGGTTCTTTAACCACTGGTTATTTAAGGGCACATCCAACAGTCCTTGATATAGAGGGCGATGGCGATGTTGAAATACTTGTTGGATATCACTTAGGGAAAATAAGGGTTTATGGAGGTTTTGGTTTTAATTGGTCTGAGAATGGTAATTTCCAAACAGGTGGTAAAGATGTCGATGTTGGAAGTTTCTATGCTACACCATGTGCGGTTGACATAGATGGCGATGGTGACCTTGACCTTGTTGTTGGAAGGGAGGGCGGGTATTTATTGAAATATTATGAAAATGCAGGCGGTGGAAATTGGATAAAAAAACCAGATATCTATCTAGATAAAATTTATTACGAGATCGTTCCAAGTTTCTATGATATAGACAGAGATGGTGATTTGGATATGTTTATTGGGAATAGAGATGGTATCATAAACCTACATAAAAATCTAGGCTCTCTTCAATCCCCAGGCTTTTCGAAGTTCCCATCAGAGGCAAATTATATTGGGATAAATGTAGGAAGAAATGCTTCTCCAGCCTTTGTCGATATAGATGGTGATGGTAATCCAGATCTATTCATTGGAAGGAAAGATGGTTATATAACATATTTTAGGAACGAAGGTTCTTATGGTACATATACTAGTAAAGATAGCAAAATAGCATATACACTAAATTGTAAAAAAACAGGCTCCCTACCTGCTAATGATGTCTGTGTCTATGATGTCCTGCCATTAGATAACATAGAATACCTTGGCTGGACAATTTATCCAATTTCATATATGCCGAACTTTAGTACAAACACAACAAACAACAACCTTATCCTTAAATGGGATTTTGGAGACTTTGGAAGTAATGAAGAAAGTTTTATCATAACAATAATTGGAAGTGTAACAGGGGTTGCATCAAGTACACTTGTCAACTATGCAAGCATTACATCTAGTTCTTCTGAAAAAGATTATGTCAATAACTATTCATCAGTAACATCGCACATTGTAGAACTTGTTCCTGATCTTGTTATAGAAAAATATCATGGAAGGTGTGGCTGGGATGAAGCAATGGGGCAACCATCATATGTCCCGCCAAATGGGGCATACATTCATTACTACTTATACTATGAAAACCAAGGAAATCTTGTTGCAAATAATGTTGTTATTTATGATGTCCTTCCTCCTTCTGTAGAATATAAGGATGCAAATCCACCTCCAAATACAATAACAGGAAATATTTTGCAATGGGATATTGGAAATCTTCATCCAGGCTCAGGAAGAAAGGGTCCATATATCATAAAAGTTTGGGTTCCAGAGTCTGTTCCAGTAGGAAGTGTCCTTACAAATTTCGCATCGATAACAACAACCACAAAGGAGCTTATTGAGGAAAATAATTATGCAACCTGGACAACAATAGTCTCAGTTCCTGCAATTGATCTAGAAATAGATAAAAAGGGTCCAAGGGGAACTATTACACCAGGAAGTGAGGTAATTTATCCTATTGAATTTATAAACAATGGAACAATGACCATTTATGGGGTAATATTAGTGGATTACTTTGACCAGTATTCCTTAGGTGGAAGAAATGAGAATAGACTTAGATACATTGATATCGAAGGCACCCCTACAATCAGTATTATTGGAAGCTCAAGCGATGTCGCTTCAGTAACATTAATTCTTGGAACAATGACCCCCGGTTTTTTGTATACAATAAAACTTAGATTTAGAATTTCTGATGATGCCATACCAGGAACATATGTTTTTAACTATGCATCTATTACATACACGGAAGATCTAGCAACAGAGACATACCTGTGCAACAATGAGAGCATAACACAAGATATCGTTGGATTGCCATCCGTTAACTTAAGGATAGCGATAGCCCCAATGTGGGGAGAAGGGAGGAGTGGAGAAGAAAGGAAATATTCATTTCTTATCTATAATGAAGGAACCCTCGAATCAGGAGGAACAATAACCATTACATTTCCAAAAATCCTTGAATACATACCAACAGGAACATCAAGGTCAGAATATAGCAAAGAGTATGAGCAGGGTAGGACAGAACCTATTGTTACTAGATATCTGGAAACATGGGTTCTTCAGTGGGTAATAGATCCTGTTGAAGAGAATAAGATAAGGCCTTCTGAACATCGTCTTACAATAGGTGGAGCAGGAAGAAGAAATATAGGGACACCTTATCCTGATCTAGCTATAGATTTTCCACCAGGATTGCCATTCTTTATTGTTAACACAGTTGTTGGAACAGTAACAGGAACTACTACCATACATGTAACTGCAGAGATAAAACCCTGGTTTGTCTATGATCCGACAAAAACTGTTGAGTACAGTGGAAGCGAAGAGACCATTGTAGACACCATAATACCATTTTCTACTAAAAGAAAGATATCTTTGTTGAATCAATCTTCGTTGGATCAACAGGAAAAGTTGAGTACGATGAGCATTCCAAAATATATTAAAGAAAGGGGATATGTTTTTTATGTTATAAGGTTTGAGAATAAAGATATTTCCTCAATAGCCTTAAAGGATATTCTTTCGGATGATTTTGATATAATGGAGGAATCTCCAGTAATTCTCGTTGATGCTACCAGAGCACTCATTGGCTATTTTACAAAAGATGAAAATGGAGAGTTTAGGTATGATGGGGAAATTCCACGAAATGGTGAGATATGGTTTTGGGGAAGAACAAAGCAAAAGAAAATTCAGGTTGTAAATAGTCCAAAAATTAAGTTTGATGATGGAAAGTGGCAGGCGATGGCAATAGAAAGTTATATAGATGAAATTCCTCCTATTGTATCCTCAATTGATGGCTTTGTAGAAACAAGAACTATAACACTTATTTGGTCTGTCCTTGATCCACCAATTTCTGCTAATATTCCAGGTTCTGGGATTGCAAAGTATATCCTTTATTCAAAAGAAGGGGATGGGACATGGACATTTCGTGAATACAGGGAAACCCAGACAACCTTTGTTGGGAAAGAGGGGCTTAAATACTCAGTCTATGTTTTGGCAGTAGATAATGCTGGAAACTCTAGTGATCCTTCTTCAATAAAGATATTCCAACTTGTCCCAGCAACACATACAGCAAGTAGGCTTGGTGATGTTATCGTCTTTCCAAACCCATATATCGCAAGTAAACACAAGGATTATGGTATAAGTTTTGGATGTAGAGATGAGAAATATAGAAAAAGAAACCTCACGGAGTATGCAACAATTAGGATATACAATATTGCTGGTGAGCTTATAAAGAAGATAGATATAAGACCAGAGAATGGCGGTGTTTATATTTGGAAGAACCCAGAGAAGGAGGTATCTTCTGGTGTTTATATATACTTAATAACCAATCCAGAAGGTCAAAGGTGCATCGGAAAGCTTGGAATTGTGAAATAAAATAATTCTTTGGCTATTTTCTTGAACAAGAAATACAAAATTTTGTAAATGGGATTATCTCAAGGCGAGTTTTAGGTATTTCTTTCCCACATTTTTCGCAAATGCCATATTTTCCTGTATCTATACGATGTAATGCCTCGTCAATCTTATGCATAATTTCTGAAATATTCTCAATGACTGCAATTTCTTTTTCTTGTTCATATATATCCCCTGATATATCAGCAGTATGTAAAGGATATGCAGAAAGATTTGCTGCTTGATTACGGGTTGATTGACGAAGGTATTCTTCTTCAAGCGTTTTTCTTTCCTTGATATGGTCTCTTTTCATCTTAAGAAGAATTCTTTTAAACTTTTCAATATCTTCTTTTTCCATAATTAATTTAATTATATCAAAAACTTTTCATAAAAGCTACTTTATTTTTTATTTTATAATGACTGCGTTACCCACAAGGTAACCACCCCCTATACTGTACTCGTTCCTAAAGAGGCTATAGAAATCTTCTAAGATAGGTGGTGGCAGATTTAGAATACTGGGGTTGATTGTATTGGTGTCTCTTATCAAGATGTCATAGGGACTCATCTTATCTTTCCATCTGTTCTTTCTCTTGTAGTTGAAATATAGTTGATAAGTATATGCTTTGGCTTTAAATTCATCAAGGTCTTTGAA
>DNCM01000080.1 GCA_003498085.1 bacterium | reverse complement strand
TTTAGTCCTTAAAGTTTTTGATTCGGCTACTTCCTCAAAAGTAAATCTGTTCGGTCTTTTTCTAGTTACAGCTTACCGTCCTTTTGGAAGTTTTCTATTCCTTAGGAAAAAACTCCAAGATAACATTTTTGTAGTATTCTGCCTCATCCTTTGCTTTTTCACCGTCAAAATCTTTTTCTGTCTTTTTGATATGCTCATTTATTTTTTTTCTCAATCCGTCTATTCCGTCTTCTTTTATAGCAGATAAGATTTTTTCCTGAAATAGCAAAAACCCATGTTCATCAGCAATTATTGCATCAATTGGCTGTTTCTCTGGAAGAAAGCTTGTATGTATACCAACAGAATCAACATATCTGAATACCCAATCATCTTTTACTTTTTCGAAAACTTTTGAAGGGATAAGCTCTATTGCTATCTTAAGCAGCCTCTTTACTTCCCTTCTCCTTTTTTCCATAATGACATCAAAATGCTGCTTCCCACCCCTTACTGTATGAACCTCATATGGACTATTCATTACTACATCTTTATACTTAATCTGATATAAATCGAAAGTTTTAAGATTTTCATCTATGTACAAAAGTCCTTGCTCCGTATAGAATATCAAAAGATGATCAAGCTCGTCCGTTATTATTGACTTTCCAAACTGAATTCTATTTTTATAACTTGAGTCAGAAAGGAGGTTCTCTAGCGAAGTCAAATTTGACCCGCCCTCTTCATCGCTTCCACAGATAAAGCTTGGAGGTCTTTGAAGTCCAGTAAATTCTCCTGTTAGAGAAAGATATGGAAGTGCTCTTTTTGCAAGAAGAAGTAGGGTTGCCCTATCAAGTTTTTTCTGAATATCATCTGCAATGTTGAATTTCTTTATTGATTCTAGCGCCCCCCTCATAAAAGGCTCTGTCATTCTTAGAACGATCTCATCTGGCAAAAAATGCAGAAATTCATATAACTCTATTTTCTTTAGACCTTCCTTAGTAAAGATAGCATTAAGGAGAATCCTCCATTTATGGCTTGAAAGTGATGTGATCTCTCCCTTTAACGCATCGACATCCTCCTCTATATCATTCCTCAGATTGTTTGCAATGATTTCTATACTCTGCTTCTTTGTAATTCTCTTTATCTCGTCTTCCCCTTGCTCCTCTAGCTTATCAATACAATCGCTAAGCTTCTTCATCATATCATCTACTTCTTTAGAAATATCCGTTCTTAAAAATTCCCTAATCCTATCTAAAATTGGCTTTGCCCTATAACCCCTTACCTGTTTAAGAATGGCTATTAGGTGGTTATAAATCCCATTAAGAGCCTCCTTTTTCTTCTTTTCTTTTATTATCTTATTCCTTGGAGAAAGTCTTTCAAATATATTCAACTTTACTTTATGGAGCCCATCAAGAATAGCAGGTGTAATTGCTGGATATCTCAACGGAAGATTCGACATAGTCTTTTCTATCTCGCCTTCTAGGAATGAAATGAAGCTCTGTGCCTCAGAAAGATTTTGATGCTTGTTTATCCTTGTGTGAAGATAATGTTTTATGTCATCTGTTGTATTCCTTTTAAAGATTGCAAGCTGGTTTTTGATTACTTCATCAAAATCATTATCTTCTTTTAACATCTCCATTATCTTTTTTATTCCAATATTATCTACGATATCGGAAATTGGCCTATTAAGATTTACCATCTCCTTATCGAAAACTTCCCTTATCTCGGACTCGATTGAACCACCCGGTTTCTTTGTAAGAAGTGTTATACCCTTTTCGAGAATTTCTTTCCACAACTTCTCTGCATCATACTTAATGCTTGTTTGATCAAGAAGGCTATGTTCTCCTTGCCACTTCTTACACAAATCTGATGCCAATCTACAAGAAACGGCTCTAGAAATTCTATATTTTGGATACCATATGCACGATATCCCAAAGCTTGCAAGGAATGGAAGATGCTCATTCTCATTCGGTACAGTTGCATTTACAAATCCTCTAAAGTCTGTTCTTATTTCTTCTTTCCTGCTATAAAGAGAAGATACAGCCTCTGTGAATAAAAATAAAGAGATCATATGGTTTAAGCTTTCAAGGTCTGGTATTGTACCATCTTCCTTCCAAAAAGTCCCACCCTGCCCCGATGTGCTTACTAAGTATGTATAATCAAATGGTGTATCATTTGATTTTATCTTTATATTGTTTGGAAATAAAACTTCATAGGTCGATTGAGGATGAGAAAAATAATCGAGCTCGATTAAGCTTGCAAAGCAATTTGCAGACCATTTGTCGATATCAGAAAATCCAACTCGTGAAAGAAGTTTTTCATCAAGAATCGTAAAAATCCCTTGAATGTTTGTTGCAAGCCTATTTTGATAATTAACTGCCCAAAGACCGAAGAGATATCTCAGATAATATGCGATATCAACGAACATGCCGCTGGCAGTTCCGCCGCAAAGGGAGCCGAAGATGTAAATATTTGGTGTTGTCCCAATAACATCCTCTGACAAAGATACTTTTTTTCCTATTTTTCTATAGTATTCCCTTAATATCTCAATAGTATTTCTCAAATTTACTGTGTTTGTTATCTTTGCCTTTGCATTGTTTAAAACGTCTGTAACCAATCCCCAGTTTTCCCATAGACATAACCTTCCTGCCTGACGGATATTTGAAGCACCCAATGTAAATGCATTCCCTGGTATATCTAATACTGCCTCATCGAGCCACTCCGTAAGATACTGCTTTTTCCCATCCTTTAATTCCTCCTTTATGCTTAAGGTCGATGTTATAATTGGATAGATCACCTCAATATCACTCTTTATGAATGGAGGGGTTTTTGGAATATGCGATTGGTTTGTCTCTATTGCAAGGTATTTGAATATTGGAAGCGACGATATTCCGTATTCTTCAAGGATAAGCATCTGAAGATGTTCTAATATATCCATCCCTGTTGAACCAAGGCCAATGAATATAGATGGACTAATCATACTACAACCCTCCCTTCAAGAGATCTTGCCATTGTAACAGGATCTGCAAACTCAAGATCTCCTCCAACAGGCAAGCCATAAGCAATCCTTGTCACACGGACATTATGAGACTTAAGAAGCTTTGAAATATAAATGGCTGTTGCATCCCCCTCCATATTTGGATTTGTTGCAACAATTACCTCGTGTACACTATTTCTCTTTACCCTTTCCTCAAGCTCTTTTATCCTAATCTTCTCAGGACCTATGTCTTCAAGATAGGATATAGCGCCACCCAAAACATGGTAAATGCCTGAATACTTCTGGGTTTCCTCAATAACAAAGATATCCTTTGGTTCCTCAACAACACAGATGATCTTTCTATCTCTCGTTTCATCACTACAAAATCTGCAAAGTTCATCCTCAGATATATTGAAACACTCTCTACAGAATTTTATTTTTTCCTTAACAGAAAGGATTGCCTGAGAGAGGGAAACGACATCATCTTTTGGCATCTTTAGGATATGAAATGCAAGACGAGATGCTGTCTTTGGTCCAATCGTTGGAAGTCTGCGAAGATTTTTTATTAGATTTTCAAGAGACTTTTCCCTCATTTTACAACACCTATAGGCTTTATAATCTGTTCCTTCTTCCCATCGTAGTATTCTACCCTGAACTGATAGATATATATACCAGAACCAACATATCTATCTCCAACATCGTTTAGGCCATTCCAGTTTACCGAAGAGCCTGTTGTGTAATGCACTCCATCCAATAATTCTCTTACAAGGTCTCCTGAAAGGTCAAATATTCTGATATAGACCCTTCCTGGTTCTGGTAGACTAAAGACAAATGTTGTCTCCTGACCAAACTTAAATGGATTCCTTGTAAGGTAAACATCAAGTTTGCTTATCATGCTTTGGATAATCTCCTGACCTATGGCAAATATGCTTAGGTGATTTGTAAAGAATGTTATTGTATTGCTTGCTGGGTTAACTAAGCTTTCTATTTTAATCCACTTCCTTCCAATCTCGTCGTACCAGAACACGCAAAGTCTTCTTTCATCTATCTCACCTTCGTCTTTTACATAATTCAGATTTTTATCCCAATTTGAGTCGTCATAGGCTAGTGTTACCTTTACTGGCTTATGGAAAACATATCCTCCCCTATCTGTTGTAATCTCGTAGAAGACGATGGGACTTCCATAAAGATAATGTGCCTTAAGGAATGAAATGTTAGAATCTATCGGCATTTTTCCTTCTTTATCCAAAACCATATTGAATGCTATCCTCCTTCCTTCAAGCATAGCATCAGTTGGTATTTCAACTGTACTTCCATTTGGATTCTTTACTATCCCTCCATTATCATTTACTTCCATCGTTATCCTTGGCTGAATATAAACAACGGTATATGTATATGAACCCTCATTCCCTGCCATATCTCTAAATCTTAAAATTATCGTATTTGTCCCCTCAATCAGAGGAATTATATTCCAAATCTTCCCGTCTATTGGGTCAATCTTTATCCCATTAAGGCTAATATCAGCAACTCCAGTATTTACACTACCCTTAATGACAATATTATCAAAGTATATTTCAAGATATTCAGTTCTTTTAGGAATAAGAGTTATTGTCCCTAAGTCCTCCATATCTGGTGGTGTATTGTCAATTGTAACTCTGATTGTATCGCTACCCAATGGCTTGTCCCACAGGTCGTATCCTATGACGCGGACCATATATTCTCCATCAATATGTTGCTTTGTATCCCACGCATAGCCCCAACCATCATAGATGTAGCTATCAGAACCAATAACAATAAAACTACTCTCTGTTTCTGTTCCCAGCATAAAATTAATCCATCTTATCCCTTCAGGACCTACTACCTTTATTGTCCTTGTTCCAGACACAAGACTCCAATCATCTGGGGAGACAATAGTAAATGGCTCTATTATAATTGTATTATCAACGAGAACACCAGAATATTTAATATCACGGGATGAGTAACCACATCTATCCTTTAAAATTATCTCTAAAGTATAAGTCCCATTATTTGTAGGTTTTGGAATAACTAATGGTTCAAAGCTTGTAATACATCCAGACGGCAAGCCGTCGCTTATTGTATTGTGAGCAATAGTCTTCGTTCCATCCAAAACAAGGATTGTTAGCAATGACGGATGTTTTTCTGTATAGCTAAAGAAGACACTAATAACTGAGTTTTCTCTTGTCTTTATTGGGAATCCTTCTACAGGTTCGATAAGCCTAATTACAGGCTCTGTATTGTCGAGTATGATGTTTGTTGTAGCACTTCCTATCAATTTGTTTGTAATAGAATATGCCTCTGCTAAAATAATCCATTTTCCATCATCAAAACCTCGTGTATTCCATTTAACTTCCCAGCCATTTTCTGGATAGTCCATTGTTCTTGTTCCTGTTTTATCAAGACCAAACCAAGTTTCTCCGCTTGTTCCTACTGCAAATGCAACATATTTTGTAGATTCAGGAGCAGAAACAAGGATGGAAATTGTACCAGAAAGGAGACTTTCAGGAATTGGAGAAAGAATAACCACTGGTGGTTGAGTATTACGGACATTTACCAAAATAACATGAGATTGCCCACAATTTCCAACACTGTCATAAAGGATTATCTGAAGTGTATGGGCTCCATCTTCCCATCTGCCTGTATTCCAGATATAAGTTCCATTCTCACCATCCCAATACGATGCAGGATATTCAGCAGTACCATCAATAAGAATCGTTGGTGTTCCAAAAATCTTTGTCAGGTTGTCTTTCCCAGTAAACTCAATCGTTACACTTCCTTTTAGTATCTTTGCACCAGGATAATCCCCATCTATACTGATAATTTTTGCTAATGGCTGTTCGTTATCAATCAAAATATCTATTGCCGCTGTTCCTTTGTTTCCAACAAAATCTTCCATTGTTGCAGAAAATGTATATGTTCCTGGGCTCCAGCTTATTATATCCAACATAAATCCAAATGGAAGATTGCTATCATATGCAATCGTAATTGTTCCGCATTCAAATAAAACGGATTTTATATCGACTGAGCCAGTAAGAATTCCAGTGATTGTCCTTGATGCAGGTGATGGCGTAATGGTCAATGTCCCAATTGGCGGTTGATTATCAACCAAAACACTGATTATTCCCAATCCTAAAAGATAATTATTCTCACTATATGCAGTTGCTTTGATTGTATATGTTGCTTCATCTATTGGTGTTTCCCAGAAAATAGACCATCCATCTTGCTGATCTGTATCTGTTCCAATTGCCTGATAGGTAATTGAGTCTTGCCTCCTTTGCTCAAAAACAGCATACCTTGCATCACTTGGACAAATTGCAACAATCTTTGCAATACCCTTAATATGCTCACCCTCCCTTGGCTGGACAATAGTTATAATGTTTGGATTATATGTAATTGTGTCTGATGCGACCTGGGATATATTCCCTACCCTATCTTTAACCCTGTAATACACGGTCGCGATACTTCCAATTTCCAATTCCTCAATCACCCATATCTTCTGCGATACTAATGCTTCCCAAGATGTCCAATTTATATTATCATTTGAATATTGAACCCACTCAACACCCGATATATCATCATCCCATGTTAGACTTAGGACAACCTCCCTATCCTGGGTATAGTTTGCACCACCATCTATTATTATTGTCCCTGTTGGAGAGCCTGTATCAAGGATGATTGTATCTGTATAGGTTGCAACATTTCCAGCCTTATCCTGTATTGTATAATAGACCATCCTTGTATTGGTGGCTGGATCAAGGATATATGTGTATGTTAAAACAAGGGT
>DNCM01000081.1 GCA_003498085.1 bacterium | reverse complement strand
TAGCAATTTGAGCTACCTTGGAAATCTCTGCACCCTGTAATACCTAATCTCTTATCTTTAAACTCTTTGCCATATGAAAGTTTGAATTCTTCTAAATACTGAAACAAACCGTTTTCTTTTCTTTCTATCCTAATTATATCGGCAAATTTTTTCCTATATTGGATAAAATGAATGTAGAAAACCTAGGCAGGACTTACCTCTACAGACTTATGGGTAGGTTACAGAACAAAAAACTTGACAAGGAATATGTTTTTGATTTAAACTTTGATACAAAGTTTATTTCTGGAGGTTTGATTGAGATGAAGAAAATAGCATTAATGCTAATAGTATTAGGGGTCAGTGAATGTTTTTGTGGTTATAAGGTGTCGGAGTTTTACTTTGACTCAAGTGGAACGCCAAGGGCTATACACTACACAGCCAATGGCTTTAAGGCAAATACAACTTACTTTCTTAAGTTCTACGTGAAGGATGGAGAGGATAGAGTACCAATTTATCTAGATATCCTCTCAAAAAATGGAGAATGGATTACACCAGATGAAGATACATGGCATGAAAATCTTCCTTCGTTTACAACCCTAGATAATGGCTATCAGACAGGATGGGTTTATGTAAAAAATAATGAAAAAATAAAGGTTGACACATATACCTGCGCCTTTTCTGTAAAGGAGGAAGGAACTGGTGAGATTATGAAGCCAGGAGTGTTTAGACCAGCAACAGTCATGGGAGATGAATGTGGTTGGCTTGAGGGGATCGTTAGGAAAGATGGAGAGGTTTGTGTAAATAGTCATATTGTTTTTCTCGATGAATCTGGAATGGTCTGTGGATGTGCTAAATCTGAACCAAATGGCATTCCTGGCGATAATGATTTAGAAATCTCAGGTTATTTTAAAGTTGCCCTCCCTGCTGGAACAAAGGTTGCAACGATAACAGATTGGGACAAAAACCTTTACGATAAATTTGAAATAGCCTATGTAAAACCTGGAAAAAATTTAGGTGTTCTTTCAAATACACCTGTAGAACATCCTTGGACAGTCCTTGCAGGAGAAACGATAATCCTTGGTATATTGCAGGTATCAAAAGATATCGTAATAAATGAGATAATGTATAATGATGGTAATGATTACGAATGGGTTGAGTTGTACAATAAAGGGGATGGCGACATAAATTTAATAGGGTTGAGATTTATTGATCATAGTGGATCGTATACACTGCAACTTCCTGAAGGATATGGAAATGGTACTATATCGGCTAAAGGCTATGCAATACTTGCTAAGAACCCAGGTTCTATAACAGCAAAATATAACATAGATACCTCTACTGTTTCTATTTTTGAGGTAGCAATGGATCTTAACAATGATGATGGTGCAACTGATACCTTATCTTTATGTACACAAGATGGAGAGGAATTTGGAACTGTAACTTATGGACCAGGTTATGCTGGAACAGCTAGTGCAGGTTATAGTTTAGAAAGGATAAGTCCAATGGTAAATAATTGGGGACAAAGTTTAGCGGCTGAAAAAGCAACCCCTGGGCTTAAAAATTCCCTCACAAGCCAGCCAAAAGTTATAACATTAACAGCAAATCCATCTATAGTAAATGCTGATGATGGAATTTCAACTATTACAGCCACTGTAAAAGATCATGTTAATGAGCCAGTGGCTAATAAAACTGTCAATTGGACAACATCAGGCGGTGTTTTACCTGGTGCATCATCAATGACAAATCAAGATGGCGTAGCAGTGGTTACGATAACTGAACTAAGAGAAGTAGGAACATATACTATAAAAGGAACAGTTTTACAAACAACTCCACAAATAACGATTGCACAAGTAATTGAAGGGGTAGCAATAATCACTGTAATTGCAGGAACACCTGCATCAATCACACTAACTGCTGATCCAAGTACAATAACTGCTGGTGGCCAATCAACAATCACAGCAGGAGTGACAGATAAATGGGGCAATGCAACAGATACAACAGTTTATTGGGAAACATCAGGTGACAATTTATCTGCTACATCATCAACGACCCAAAATGGCGTAGCAACAGTCACATTTACAGCAACGAAGACAGGAACATATGAAGTAACGGGAATAATCACAGAGACTGCTTCCCATACAACAACAATTGTTGTCCAAGCAGGAACACCTATAAAAATAACATTAACTGCCCCAGGGACAGTAAGTGCAGATATTGGGACAGCAACAGTTCATGGCTATGTAACAGATGAACATGAAAATCCAGTGGATGGAACAGTTGTCTATTGGGCAGGAACACCAACATTAACCACTGCTGAAACATCAACAACTCAAAATGGAACAGCAACGGTTTATGTATCAGGATTGACAAAGGTTGGAACCTACACAATCACAGGTACAGTTACAGATGAAATAACAGCCACAACAACTATCTTTGTTGAACCAGGAGAGCCTGCAATTATAAAATTGGTTTCCCCAAAAATTGGAACAGAGTCAACTATGGAATTAAAGATAGAAATTTCTGACAAGAACGAAAATACACCCGAAAAAGAATCAGTGATTCATTGGAGTGTCGATAAGGGAACATTGTCCTCTGAAACTACAACAGGTTTTGGAACAAGTACAAATACTTTGAATTGGACAGAATATGGTCAAGCAGTTGTTACTGCAACGATAACTGAGACTATAGCAACATTTACAATTACAAGGACACAAAGATTTATTTCCGAAGGTCAGTTGGACACTGTAACATTTATAGTTCCAGATGGAACATTAACTGTTTCTGGAACAGCAACAAAAGATATATATATCTATGTTGCAACATCGATAGTTAAACCGAAGATCCCAAAGAAAAAATGGGGAGATTGTTTCGAAATTACAGCTTATAGTCAAAATGGAGAAAAGATATTAAATGAAATAGGAACATTCACCATTATTCTTCCAGTACCAAAGAATGCTACGCCTATTGTTTCTACACTGCAAATATACAGATCAACAGATACATTGACATGGCTTTCTATCTCAGAACTTGGAAAAACAGAAGCAAAAATCCATAGTTTCTCCTGGTTTACTCTAGGAGGTGGTCACATTGCTCAGGAAACCCTCTCTGATGCTTTTGCATACCCAAATCCATGGAAAAAGAAAGATGGAAAGAAAGAGATAATATTTAAGAAGCTAACAAAAGAAGCAACGATAAGAATATTCAATGTTGCCGGTGAAGAGGTTGCAAAGATAGAGAAAAATAGCGAAACTGATGAGGTGTCATGGACTGTTCCAGGCTATCTTGCATCAGGTATTTACATTTATCTCATTGAGGCACCTGGAGTTAAAAACAAGATCGGAAAGCTTGGAATCATAAAATAAGGAGGTCGAAGTAGATGAAAAAGTTATCTCTGATAATAGTTGGACTTGTTTTAGCAACAAGTCTGGGGGCAAAGGAAAAGGGAGAGACATCGGCGGCTTTTCTTAAATTAGGAGGGGGAGCAAGGCCAGCTGGCTTAGGAGAATGTTATATTGCAATCTCTGATGATGCGGCAGCTTGCTATTGGAACCCAGCAGGATTGTCTCAGATTGAGACAAGGGAAGGGGTGTTTATGCTTCATAAGCCAATGATGGAAGTAGAGGATCTCATCATGTCCTACGGAGCGATTGCCCTTCCTTATTTTGGTGGTGTCATTGGAATTTCCTTTACCTATTTTGGTTATGGGGAAATGGATAAAATAATAGGTGCAGATTCGCAAACAGGAAACCCTATAAAAGACAAAACCTGGACAGCCTATGATTTTGCCCTATCAAGCTCATTTGCAAAATTGGTAAAGAAAGATATATCCATGGGAGGAACAATTAAGCTTGTAAATGGAAAGATAGATGACTCATCTGCCATTGCATTTGCCATTGATTTAGGTGTTTTATGTAGTGTAAAAGATGGTTTAAAAATAGGTAGTACTATCAGAAACCTGGGAAGTAACATGGAATATGAAGATGAAGGATTTGGATTACCCCTTTGTTTAAAATTAGGTGTTTCCTATGACCTTTCTAAGATAAAGAATTTCCCTCCAATACTTGCTGTTTCTGACTTAAGTATCCCAAACGATAATAAACTATACCTTGGTCTTGGTGCAGAATACAAAATAAAGGATATATTTAGTGTCCGAGGGGGATATAAGACAGGACCAGAGGATATAGGAAGTGGATTAACATTTGGTCTAGGAACAAAGTATCTATCCTATGCTTTTGACTATGCATATCAGACATTTGATAAGCTTGGAAATAGTCACAGGGTTTCTTTATCTGCAAAATTCTAGTGAAGAAGAAGATTCTGGTTGCAGAGGATGAGGAAGAAATTTTATTGTTTCTTAAGCTTATCCTTGAACTTGGAGGTTATGAGGTAATAACCGCAAGAGACGGTGGTATCTGTTTAAGTTTGTACGAAAAAGAAAAACCAGATCTTGTTATTTCTGATATAAAGATGCCAGTCTTAAGTGGACTCGAGATTTATGAGAAGCTGAAAGATAAAACGAAGTTTATCTTTGTTTCTGGTATAGTAACTGAAAAAGACATCCCGTATGAACTTGTCGAAAGAAAAATGTTTTTTACAAAACCAATCGAACCAAAAGGATTTGTAAAAAGGGTCTCTGAGGTTTTTTCCGATGGTTGAAGTTCATGTGGCTGGTGTGGCGTTGGACCAGATAAGTAATATGCCAATCATTATCTTAAAAGATAATGATGAAAGGGAATTACCAATTTGGGTTGGAATGTTTGAAGCACAAGCAATTCTCATGGTATTAGAGAATATAACACCGCCAAGACCAATGACTCATGATCTCCTTAAAAATGTAGTTTATACCCTTGGTGCCAATTTAAAGCGGGTTGTAATTACTGGTCTTAATAATAATACATACTTCGCAAAGCTTATTATATTTATTGATGGGGCAATTAGGGAGATAGATTCACGTCCATCTGATGCGATAGCATTAGCATTAAGGACAAACTCACCTATATATGTTGATCCTTCTGTAATGTCAAGTTCTATACCAATAACACCTATTGATGATGAGGAGGTTAGAAGGTTTAAAGAACAGCTAAAAAATATAGAACTAGAAGATTTTCTGTAAGTTGAGTAAATTTTTTTCTCCATTTATAAAATTTACAATAGCTTTACCGATCTTATTGACATTATTTCTAATTATAATAACAGATAAAAAGTCTATCACCCAAACAGTTATCATACCTAAAGGTAGTTCTTGTAGAGAGATTGCAAGTATATTAAAAGACGAAGGGGTAATTAAGAGTAAGCTTTCCTTCCTTATTTTGGCAAAGATATATAGAGCAACTAGTAAACTTAAGGCTGGAGAGTATGAATTTGACAGTAAAATGGGGACTGTAAAAATACTCAAAAAATTAAAAGAAGGAAAAACAGTAATTCACGCTGTTGTTATTCCAGAGGGCTGGACACTGAAAGATATAGCAAATTTATTGGAAAAAAAACAACTTGCAGATAAATATAAGTTCCTTGATCTCTGTTATGACCAATCTTTCATAAAGAATATTTTACCTACAAAACCACCAAATTTAGAAGGCTATTTATTTCCAGATACATACTTTCTATATAGAGGAATGAACGAAGAAGAAATTATCAGTTTAATGGTCAATAGGTTTAATGATATCATTAAAAAAGAAACCAAAATAGACGATGAAATACTCCACAGGACTATTATCCTTGCCTCAATTATTGAAAAGGAGGCAAGGATCAAAGAAGAATTTCCTATTATCTCTGCTGTTTTTCATAACCGCCTAAAGAAGAATATGTCTTTGGAATCCTGTGTTACTGTTCTGTATGCTCTAGGAGAGAAAAAACCCCATCTTTCAATCGAGGATACAAAGGTATCTTCATCTTATAATACTTACATTAACCCAGGACTTCCACCTGGACCAATATGCAATCCAGGTATCCTTGCGATTAAATCTGTATTGAATCCAGCAGACGTAGATTATCTTTATTTTGTCTCAAAGGGTGATGGAAGTCATATCTTCTCAAAAACAAACTCATCGCATATTTCTTACAAAAATGCCTTGGCAGGAAGAGATGTCAATAAAAGAGAAAAAGAACGATGAAACTTTTTGAACTAGGTGAATGGAGCCTTATTGACCATCTTGCAAAAACACTTCCAATAGGCGACGATGCATATGTTATTCCTCAAAAAGAAAATTCACTCCTTTTTTGTTGTGATACATCGGTAGATGGGATACACTTCGATAGAGATATCATGTCCTTCTATGAAATTGGCTTTCGTGCTTGTGCATGTTCAATATCAGACATTGCAGGGATGGGAGGGGTTCCTCTATATGCTCTGGTAGCATTAGGAATTCCAAAGGATTGTGAGTTTTCTAAAGTTACAGAACTTTATTCTGGGATGAATGATATAGCCTCTTTTTTTAATATGAAGATAGTCGGTGGTGATACCGTAGAATCTGATAAGCTTGTTATCACTATAAGTGTACTTGGAGAAACAGAAAAACCTATTACAAGAGACGGTTCTAAAGCAGGTGATTTTATAGGTGTAAGTGGAAAACTTGGTGGTAGTAAAAAAGGTTTGCAGATTTTAAGGGAAGACAGACAAGGATTTGAGAATCTAAAGAAACGTTATATTATGGCTATGCCGAGAGTAAAAGAAGGCTTGATTTTAAAAGATATGGTAACATCAATGATAGATATATCTGACGGATTGGTTATGGATCTATATCACTTGTCTTGGGCAAGTAAGAATGGAATGTCAATAAAAAAAGGTTTAGTCCCAATTGATGAAGGGGCAAGTTTAGACGATGCATTATTTGGTAGCGATGACTACGAGCTTTTATTTACATTTTCAAAGGATGTTTCTATTCCAGGATTTGCGACTGTAATTGGCGAAGTTATAAATAAAGAGGGGGTATTTCTTGATGGAGAAATGATTGAACCAAAAGGATATGAGCATTTTAGACAAATATGAGTTTATAACAAATTCCCCTAAGAAAACAATAGCCTTGGGAAAGGTATTAGGAAGCCTACTTTCTGGAGGAGAAGTAATTCTTTTAATTGGAGAACTTGGTACAGGAAAAACAACCCTTATTAAAGGAATAGCACTTGGACTTTCTATAGAAGAAAAAGTTTCTTCGCCAAGCTTTGTTTTGATCAATGAATATAGAGGAAGGTTTAAGCTTTTTCACTTTGATCTTTGGAGGTTACAAGAAGATGAGGACTTAGGCTATGACGATTACTTTTCTCAAGACGGTGTATATGTAATTGAATGGGCAGAGAAAGCATTTAAATTCCTTCCCGATACCTATCTTAAAATAACCATAAGTCACATAGATCGAAGCAAGAGAAGGTTTCTTTTCATCCCTAAAGGAAGGCATTTTATTGATATTTTAGATAAATTGAGGTATAATATAAACAACTAAATCTCCGTGGGGTGTCGACAAGCGGTAAGTCAACGGACTTTGGATCCGTCATCCCAGGTTCGAATCCTGGCACCCCAGACAGTAAAATTAATTGTTTTTTTGAAAGAAAATACTAAACAAGAAAAAGAAACTTTGTAAGCTAAGGTTACTTCTCCAAAATAATAATCTCTATCCTGTTATTCTTTGGAGATGATGGATCTGATAAAATGGCAGGTTTTGTATCAGAAAGACCAACAATTCTAATCCTCCTCCTCATTCCTTCTTCGTCTGTCCCTTTTTCCTTTGCAACGTCAACTAATGAGTCAAAAACAGCTAAAGCCCTTTTTGATGAAAGCTCCCAGTTTGAAGAAAAGTCCTTTGGAGGCATATTGTTTGTATGTGCTTCAATGATTATTCTATTGTCTATTCCAGAAAGCATCTCTACTATTCTACCTAATGTTTTTTCACTACTAACAAGTATTTTTATAGATCCTTCTTTAAAGAATAACCTATCTTGAATACTTATCTTAATCCCCTCTTTTGTTGGAAGAATGGATAACATTCCAAGGGTTCTTTCCTCAGAAAATCCCCTTTCAATTTGCTCGATAAACCTTTGATTAAAAACCGAAACACCTGCAATTCTATAACCTTTTCGTTCAGCAGAACCACCTCTTATCTCACCCTTTTCTATCTTCTTTTCACCACCTCCTTCAAATATAGAGAAAAACCTTGAAAATGCAGTTGCCATTGCCTTAAACTTTGTCTCTGAAATTCCACCTGCTCCAACAAGAATTATAAAAACACCTAAAAGGAGAGTAATCATATCTGCATAGGTGATAAGCCACCTTAAGCCACCAGCAGTTTCGCATTGATGTTCTCCTCCTCCTTTTTTTCTTCTTCTTCTTCCTTCTTCTTCAGCCATCTTTTACCCCTCTTTCTTTAAAGGAAAGCCTGTTGGAGGAAAGAATGCCCTTAATCTTTCCTCGACAATCCTTGGATTGTCCCCTGCCTGGATAGATAAAACCCCAGTTATAATTATCTCCTTAAGAAATACTTCCTCCTTTGTCAGTGTTGTAAGCTTTGTTGACATTGGGATAAATACAAGATTGGCAATAGCAACGCCATAAAAAGATGCAATAAATGCAATGGCAAGAGCATGGACTGTCTTCATAATATCACCGCCACCCATCTGTGCTAACGCAGCAGTTAAACCCATGATTGCTCCCAAAATCCCCATTGTTGGAGCAATACCACCCATTGTCATTAAGTACCCTTCTCCAATTTTATGACGTTCCTCTACTCCAGCTAAATCAGTTTCCAAAATTGCTCTGATTAGGGCAGGATCAATGCCATCAACGACAAGCTGAAGACCTTTTTTGAAGAATGGATCCTTTATCTTTTCCAATTCCGGTTCTAACGAAAGAAGTCCTTCCCTTCTTGCCTTCTGAGCAAATGTAATCATCTGCTCAATGACTTCACCAGCCTCAAACTTTGGGTGGACAAAGACAAGCTTACAATATGTTGGAAGGAGTTTTACATGTTCTGGAAGATAACAACTTGAACTGGCCAATAGGGTTCCGAAGAGGATGATTACTATCCCTGGAATGTTTAAATATCCATGGCCAACAATTCCTACAGTTTCTAATATAATAGCCACAACCATTGCAACAAGCCCACCTGTAATCCCAACCAATGAAACCATGTCCATATCTAACTATGCCTCCTTTTTGCTGTTCCAAATTGCAACACCAACAATAATAATTGAAATGATAATAGCAATTATTGTTATCTTTCTTAAAACAAATATTTCATCAGAAACAAGTCCATATTTCATTATTAGCCCTGCAATAAGTAGGGCTATTAGGTTCATAACCTTAATTAGTGGGTTTAAAGCAGGTCCAGATGTATCCTTCAATGGATCACCAACCGTATCTCCAACAATGACACTAGCCTTGTGACAATCGCTTCCCTTTCCACCATAATTTCCGGCCTCAATAAACTTCTTCGCATTGTCCCATGCCCCTCCTCCATTTGCCATAAAAACAGCAAGTAATTGACCCGATATAATTATCCCGACAAGATAGCCACCAAGTGCCTCTGCACCAAGCATAAAGCCAACAATAATGGGAGCTAGGACTGCAAGAAGCCCTGGGCCAATAAGTTCTTTTTGATAAGAATCCAAGTCCAACCAAAACCTCATAGTAATTAACACTCTACTTGAGAAAACATATTATTTGGCTCTTTTGCATTTAAGATAAGGGAAAAACGAAGCTTTTCTGGTGCCCAAAGAGCCCTTCCAACAAATGCAATTCTATCGGGGCTTGCCATTACAAATGGAGAATTTTTCCAATTTAAGACAAAAAGTATATCAAAGTCAGCACAACAAAATTTAGTTTTAACTTTGCTATCACATAGACCAATTTTGACTTTATTTACATAGCAGTAATACCGATATATTTTTGGGTCATATACACGCTTAAATTGTCTACATTGTATTACTTTTGACATAACTTCCTGCCCCAATATTTTTATTAGGTATTCATCGTCAAATGCCAGGATATCAGGATTCCCTGTATCAAAATCAGCTTCTAGCAGTTTATCATCATTGATAATCTCTTTACATTTCTCATCCGCCTTACCAATATAAAGTGGAATCGTAGGATATGGATTGCTTGCTATTTGGGGGATGTAAGTCCATCCACTTGTTTCTTCTACAATATCCCTGCCTACAACATAGCATATCTTACCCACCTTTGCCTGTATTTTCCTTAACTCATCCGCTGAAGGATAATAAGGACTATGTGAGATGCCAGCAACCCTTATCTTATCGTTATCTTTATATATTACAATAGTTCTTGCTCCTGTCTCATCAAACCTTTCATCAATCTGGCTACCATATTTCTCAAAGAGCATATTATATAGTCTATCATAGGCTTTTTTAAAATCAAGTTCCCCTACCAAGGTATCCGAAGGAAGATCAAATGGGCCTGAAATTTGGTCAGCAATTAAGGCGTTATCTATGCTTTTAAGTAGCTCCTCAGGCAAACAGGGCTTAGAAATATATCTATAAACAAATTCATATTTATCACCAAACTTTTCCGCATACTCATCACTATTAACCGACAATACAACAACACAAGGTTTTGGTTCTATATTGTCTTTAATAAATTCTAATACATTCATCTCAGCATCATATGGATACATTGTTTCCGTATCCAAGGTTACTACATCAAATCTTTTTTCTTTTAATAGTTTAATAACATCTTCTCTTGTGTAGGCTTTAAAGACATTATATCTTTCTCTCTTAAATATCTCTCCCAACCACTCACACAATACTTCGTCATCATCCGCTATTAAAATACTTCTTTTCATTTGACCCTCTTAAATTATAATACTATGCTTTAAGCTTTTCAGTCAAGGTTTTTGCTATAATTACTTCCCCCCAAATGCCTCCTTCTTGCTATTTATAATGGCAATGCCAACGATGATAGTTGCAAGGACAACAACAACTAGTGTTATCCCCCTCAAAACAAACGCCCCATCAGAAACAAGCCCATATTTCATTATTAATCCTGCAATAAGTAGGGCTATTAGATTCATAACCTTAATTAATGGGTTTAGAGCAGGTCCAGATGTATCCTTCAATGGATCTCCAACTGTATCTCCAATAACACTTGCTTTGTGACAATCACCTCCCTTTCCACCATAATTTCCAGCCTCAATAAACTTCTTCGCATTATCCCAGGCTCCCCCTCCATTTGCCATAAAAACAGCAAGTAATTGACCCGATATAATTATCCCGACAAGATAGCCGCCAAGTGCCTCTGCACCAAACATAAAGCCAACAATAATGGGAGCTAGGACTGCAAGAAGCCCTGGACCAATAAGTTCTTTTTGAGCGGCAGATGTTGCAATATCGATACATTTTGCATATTCTGGACGAGCAGTTCCTTCCATAATTCCTGGGATTTCACGGAATTGCCTTCTTACTTCCTCAACCATTTTTCCTGCAGCCCTTCCAACTGCTCTTACCAAAAGGGAAGAAAAAAGAAATGGAATGCCGCCACCAAACAGAAATCCAACAAAGACAAGCGGAGTATTTATTCTAATTCCTGTTTTAAATAATCCTGAGCTTTCAATGTATGATGAAAATAAAGAGATTGCGGCGATTGCGGCTGTTGCAATAGCAAAACCCTTTGTTGTAGCCTTTGTTGTATTTCCAACAGCATCAAGCCTATTTGTGATCTCCTCCGTCTTTCCTTCATGACCTACGCCTGTCATCTCTCCAATCCCATGAGCATTGTCTGTAACCGGACCATAAGAATCCATAGAGACGATAAGTCCTGTTGTTGCAAGCATACCCATTCCACAAAGAGAGATACCATATAATGCAAGATTAACATCCCCGCCAAAGAGCATCATTGAAGAGATAATAGCAATTGCTATTAGAAATATTGACCAGACAGATGATTCAAGACCAACAGAGAGTCCAGAAAGAATTGTCGTTGCAGGTCCTGTTTGTGTTGATCTTGCTATTTCTTGGACAGGCTTTTCCTTATAGGATGTAAAATACTCTGTAAGATATGAAATACAAATAGCAAGTACTAAACCAAAACAAACAGCCCATCCGAATCTCATGTCACCATTGGGCATATAAAGCTTTGAAACAATAAAGGTACCTATTATTGTCAAAATTGCAGAAATAACAAACGATCTTTGTATTGGCCTCATTGCATCTTCTTCCTCAGACTTTGCCTGAACAAGGTATGTTCCGATTATGGATGTCAAAACACCAATTGCACGAACAATCAATGGAAATATAACGCCAACTGGACCATACTTCTCTGGGGGTAGAGCAATTGTTCCCAGAATCATTGCAGCAACTAAGGTTACCTCATAAGACTCAAATATGTCTGCAGCCATTCCAGCGCAATCACCAACGTTGTCTCCTACATTGTCTGCTATTGTTGCCGCATTCCTTGGGTCGTCCTCTGGAATTCCCTTTTCAACTTTACCAACAAGGTCTGCTCCAACATCTGCAGCCTTTGTGTAGATGCCCCCACCAACCCTCATAAATAGAGCTAACAGGCATCCGCCAAAGCCAAATCCAACAAGAACCTCATAGCACCTTTCTTTATAAATCATGTAAATGATTGTTGCACCAATTATTCCTAAACCAACACATATCATTCCAGTAACTGAGCCTGTCCTAAAACTTATTTTTAGGGCATTTCTGAATGATGAACGAGCAGCTTGAGTTGTCCTGACATTCCCGCGGACAGCTATACTCATTCCAATGCCACCAACTAAAGCGGAAAATACAGCACCTAAAAGGAACGCAAGACTTCTTCCAATGGCAATAAACCAATCAAAACCCTCTTTTTCACCTGTTACATGCTGTGCCTCACTTGGGGGGGAAGTGAAAAGAAGAACAATTGTCAGGACAATGATAAACCATGCGATTGTTGTAAATTGCCTTTTCAAATAGGCATTTGCACCCTCTTGTATTGCAAAAGCAACTTTCTTCATATCATCTGTTCCCTGATCTTCTTTCAGAATTGTTCCTGCAAGGTATCCTGCATAGAGAAGGCCCAGGAACCCGCTACCCAATATTACTAAAAGAATCACATCTTCTCCACACATATCTTACTCCTCCTTTAATAATTTTTTATGTTATCCTATTCATCATCTCAAGAAAATCCTTATTTGTCTTTGTAAGTTTCATCTTTTCTAAAAGAAGCTCCATCATCTCAACCGGGCTCATTGTGGATAAAGCTTTTCTCAATAGCCAGACTTTCGAAAGTTCTCCAGAAGTTAATAGAAGTTCCTCTTTCCTTGTTCCAGATTTATTAAGGTTTATTGCGGGAAATATTCTCTTATCAGATAAAGCCCTATCTAGATTTACTTCCATATTTCCTGTTCCCTTGAATTCCTCAAATATAATTTCATCCATCCTTGAACCTGTTTCTATAATGGATGTTGCAATGATGGTCACGGAGCCTCCATTTTCAATCTGTCTTGCTGCTCCCAAAAACTTCTTTGGCCCCCTCAATGCACCCGATTCTATTCCACCCGATAAAACCCTTCCGGTCGTAGGAACCGTGAGATTATGGGCACGGGCAAGCCTTGTCAAAGAATCAAGCAAGACAACGACATCGTACCCTTGTTCAACAAGTCTCTTTGCCTTTTCCAAAACCATATCAGCAACCTGCAGATGGCGCTCTGGTGGCTCGTCAAATGTGGATGATATGACAGTGCCAGATACATTTCTTTCCATGTCAGTTACCTCTTCTGGTCTTTCGTCGATAAGAAGGACAATGAGCTTTATCTCTGGATGATTTACCGCAATGGATTTTGCTATTTTCTGCAAAATTGTTGTCTTTCCTGTTCTAGGAGCTGCAACAATAAGACCTCTTTGTCCTTTTCCAATTGGTGTAAATAGGTCCATAATCCTCATAGAGAGGTCTCCATCTCTTTCCAAAATTATCCTTTTATAGGGGTAAAGTGGAACGAGATTATCAAAGAAAACACGACTTTGTGCCTTCTCCGGATCCTCAAAATTGACCTGTTCTATTTTAAGGAGGGCAAAAAATTTCTCACTGTCCTTTGGAGGTCTTATTTGACCTGTTACCGTGTCGCCTGTTAGAAGGTTAAATTTCTTAATCTGGGATGGTGAGATATAAATGTCATCAGGGCTTGGAAGATAGTTGTAGTTTGGAGAACGCAAGAAACCATATCCATCTGGAAGGATCTCCAATACTCCCTGACCAATAATCATTCCTTCTTTTTCTATCTGGTTTTGAAGGATAGTATGGATAAGATCTTGCTTTTTTATCCTGGAACTTACTTCTATATTCCTACTACGGGCAAATTCAGTAAGTCTCTGGATATCCATTGCCTGTAATTCAGAAATATTCAGTCTTTCCATAATTTTTATTTGTATACTTTTATACTTTAGATTTCTACATATACTGGAGGTGGCGGGAATTGAACT